>JBBKXV010000046.1:0-4290 GCA_037969665.1 Candidatus Altimarinota bacterium | reverse complement strand
CTTTAAAAGTAGCCTTGTGGAGCGTGAGCTCAAGCTCAAAGTAGGGGCGCAGGTGATGTTTATAAAAAATAATGTGGAGCAAGGGTACATCAATGGCACCATGGGCACCATCATAGACTTTGAGGGACACAAAGGAACTCCTGTGGTAGAAACAGTCTCAGGAAAAGTCATACGCGTGTCACAACAAGAGTGGCTCATGGAGGATCACAATAAAACACTCCTAGCCAGCGTCCAACAAATTCCCCTCAAGCTGGCATGGGCTATCACTGTCCACAAGTCCCAGGGTATGACACTCGATGGTGCTGAGATTGACCTATCCAAAACCTTTGAGCTTGGACAAGGGTATGTAGCTCTCTCTCGTATACGCAGTATTCACGGGCTCAAGCTCATGGGTATGAATGATATAGCCCTCAAGGTGGATGATAATGTACGGGCCATGGATGACCGACTCCTAGAGCACTCAGCTGGACTTGTGGAGGAGTGGACACGCTATACCCCAGATGCCACCAAGCAAGCTCACTCTTCATACGTCACCATGCTCGGTGGACACCCCGACCCCACTGAGGTCATAGCACCAACTCCTGTAAAAAGTGGAGCAACATATCTCGAGACAAAGGAGTTTTTACTCGCAGGAAAAACTCTAGAAGAAATTGCTACGCTACGTGGACTCCATGTCAGTACCATTGCAGGACACCTAGCCAAGTTATACAAAGCTGACCCACAAATAAATATCGAGCATCTCAAGCCAGACCGAGTCATCATGATGCAACTAGATAGTGGTCACAGAAGCCTCCTCGCCACTGGTAAAACAGAACACCTTTCAGAGGATGGTAGTGTAAAGCTCAAGGCACTCTACCAAGAGCTCGACGGTGCCTTAAGCTATGACCAAATTCGACTAGGGATGCTCTTTCTTAAAAGGTAGCCATTAACTTCTTAACTCCTAAACTCACCCTTCCACCTCATCCACTCCCCCCTTACTCCACGGATGACACCGCAACACTCTCCACAGGGTTTTTTTCCCGCCTTTTAGCACCCCATATTTTTCAATAGCCTGTCGCCCATACTCCGAACAGGTGGGCTGAAATGGGCAGTATCCTGCAGGATACTTATCGCGATGATGACTATGATCAGGTGATAGTGTGGATTGATACCACACTATCATGGTCAGGATCAGTTTTTTCACTATCTTGAGGTAGAAAGTGTAGTTCGGGGGGGAGTTGGATCACATATCTTGATAACGGGTTCTGCAACCTTGATAGGAGTTTTCACTGGCTCCACTTGGGTTTTTATCACTGGTTTTACTACTGTTGGCTCTACCGTTGCTTTATTGGTGTTAGCATTGGTTATTACCTTAGTGCCTACTGTTGCTGTCTTTTCTTTTTGGACAGGTTGGAGTACATTCACTGGTTTGGTGGCGTTCGTATTTTGATTGACAACAGGTGCTCTTTCCACTGGCACAGTATCTACTACCTCTTCCTCTACCAGTAGCTCTCTAATAGCTGGATACTCCTTGAGAAATTCTCGTTGTTGCTCAGCTGACAATCCTGAGTAATAGCGCCTTAACGCATCCTGATCCCGTTCCATGACGGCTTTTTTTATATCTGCTTTTATTTTGTCTGGAAAGATGGTGTTTTGTAGATTTCTGGAGGCACCTTGTGCATTAGGTAGACCAGATTCAATTCGCTCTAAGAGTACTTGTACTGCACGTCCCTCTCGCTCATGTACATTTTGAAATAGTGGACGCATCACAGGGGTCAATAGTTGTATCCCACTGATGACCACCTCTGCAGCTACGTTTTCCCCACGCTTTCTCAAGTCATTTCCATAGTAGACCTCCTTTGTCAGAATGCGCCTCAATACCTCGTCATTGTTACCTGCTGCAGCAATAGCTACCTTTTCCTTAGTAACAATTTCTTTAAAAGTAAGAAGATCTAATGGAAAGTCATCCACCAACAGTGCCCGAGCATGTCTATCTATCTGCCTTACTAGCTTTTCTCTTTGCGCATCTGTGAGTGAGGACACATCAAATACCGCCAGGAGCTCACTATACTTTTTTGTATCTCGATCAATAGCACCGATATCTCCCTTTTCGTACGCATCTGCTATGGATGATGCATAGTAATCCAAGAGCATCGTTAGCACCTGCTCTGTAGGCCGTTCACCTTTTTCATTCATTTGCTTTACAAAGCGAGCGATATCCTCAGCATTATATTTTGTTTTATGAGCTATCATCTTTTCACGCCTCATCTTTGCCAGACTATCAATATAGGTTTTATCTTTTGATTGTTGCAGTACTTGATACTCTTCATCACCAGAAAGTATGGTAGTACTCGCACCCTCTTCACTCGACACAAGGACCTCTCCCTCCACCACCACGTCCTCTGTCTCATCGATTGTTTGCACATGTACAGCATGCTCATAGGGAGTGATCACTGTACCAGTCCCAGACACTTGATGTCTCAAGATGGTTCCTCGGATACCTGCCACTGTACTCTGCGTCCTGATCTGCACCGTACTTTCTTCGGTAAGCATATTGAGTACTTTTGTCCACACATCACCAGTCTTGATTTCCATATCCACCTCTAGCATTTCCTTCTCCGTAAAGTGCATGCTCGTCACCACCAACGCAGCAGGGCCAGTCATACGAGAAAGTGAACCATCCACCCAATACAATGTAGCTTCTGCATCCTCAGCTACGGTGATCTCATCTCCCTCTTGGATCACAAGCTCTCCATCAATATCTACCGTTTCTCCATCTCGAAGTACCACCGTATCACCCACAGACTCCACGATCATGGCATCAGTGGTGGTCTCTGAAAGGGCAAATGCCTCCACGGGAACAAAGGCTGGTGGCAATCCATTGATAATGATAAAGACAGTAGCACCCAGACCTGCAAGGACAAGGATGCTCAACAGCGAGACAAGTATAGTACGTTTCATAAAGCTATGTTAAAAAAACTATCAGATTGACTATAGTCTTTGGATAGAGGAAAGGCAAGGCTAGCCCACTTAGAGGTAATAGTATAAGAGTGCACCCGCACAGACAGAAACATTGAGGGACTCTTTGAGTCCCAGCATAGGGAGGTGAATAGTGTGATCTACCACGTCTAAAATCATATCAGAAACTCCATCAACTTCATTACCCAGGATAAAGCATACGTTTTCTTTCTCCAAAAAACTGACCTCTCTCATATCCTTACTAGAAGCATTTTTTTCCACAGCCACGATAGTATACCCCTCATCTCGTAGCCTGGAAATAGCCTCAAGTGGGTCAGATATATATTCCCAAGGGACTACTTGATCCGCATCAAGAGCTGTCTTAGAAATCTCTTTGCGGGGAGGTGTAGCTGTATAGCCAGTGATCACAAGCTTACTCACTCCTGCTCCATCACAAGTACGAAATATTGAGCCAACGTTATGCATACTGCGGATTCGGTCGAGGAGGAGGACAGGTGAGTTCATCGAAAATATAGTTACAGTATCCCATCGAGATTAACAAATATCTCAGATCTGCGCAAGCATGGATGTGTCAGGCTATGAAAGGTTTTTTAGCCTTGTTTGAGCAACTTTTTTAAAAAATATATTATTTTCTTTTTTGCTGACATGTGAATGTTGTCAGTATTTTCTGACTCACCATCTAGGCTGAGGTCCTTGGGTAATGTATCAAGTGCCCGCATGATAGGGATACTTCCCACCATTGGTGCTGAGCTAGAATACCCCACCAAACCTGCAGTAAGCTTGCTGTCATTTGTACTTGTACCATAGTGTAGTCCTAGCCATGTTACTGCATGCACAGTATTATCCAGTGATGCACCCACTATCTTTGCATAAGTGGTTTCATTGAGTGGTTTTTCTTGTACCCCTGGCTGAAATGATAGCCCACTGGACATAGAGTCTTCCCATATATCTTTGGCTGCCACTTTAGTTTTAGTTGTCCATCCTAGCTTTGCCAAGTCAGTAAAATGAGTAGACCTACCTTCGTCATCTTTATATGACCTCGTAGAATCACCATCTATGTTTCTTGCAAAAAACTGCATATCTTTGTCCTCATCTCCAGTTGGTATACTACCATGTTGCGTAACTAGTGCAGCAACAATTGCCTTTGGAGAAAGTCCAGTCTTTTGCGCTGCTCTATCAAAGGTGGCCTTATTTTCTAGATAGAAAATGATGGTTTGTATAACTTGTTTTTTATACCGTTCGCTATTCTCTCCATTATTCTCCATTTTTGCCCCTTGTAGTTCTTTTTGAACCGCAGCAAAGAGATCCGCAAACCCCTGAGCAGACTCTGCA
>JBBKXV010000045.1:0-2037 GCA_037969665.1 Candidatus Altimarinota bacterium | reverse complement strand
AAGTGGTATAGATAGAATTTATGCCTCCACATCAAGTCTCAATAGACCAACAACAGATGGTGTATACCCCGTGGAGATCAAGGTTCTTAATGCTCTAAATGCCGTAAAGGAAACCTTTGACTACGATGTAATTGTGGGAGAGCGCTTTAGTTATGTGAGTGTATATCCAAGTGGTTATGATCGAGGAGAGACTGGAGTGGAGTATACCTTTGAGGGGCAGCCAAGCACACCCTTGGAAGATGGAGAAAAACTCATACTTCACTTTCCTGAGACAGCAGATATCTCTGCAGCACAGATAGATAGTTTTGATTATACCAATTATACAGGTAGTGCAACTCCTGCAGCTGTGCCGGGTTATGCACCAAATTCACTAGAGGTAGTAGTGTCCAGTTCAGCACCATCAAGTGGAACTATCAACGTAGTGGTCTCAGGTATAAAAAATCCTACATATTGGGGAAGAAATGCTATTTTTATGGAGACACGAAATGCACTTGATGAGATCGTGAACGTGGGTACAAACTACATAGAAATGAATAGCCCTTCGACGAATAGTTTTAATGATATCAACCTAACCTCACCCCTCGTTGGTGTTGCAGGTAATACCTTTACCTTTGAGAACTTTTATGTGAGTCCTACCATGCAAAGTGGATGGGACTTTATTTTGTATTTTCCTGAGACCACTGACTTATCTCAAGTGGACCCTAGTGATGTAACAATCACCAATTCTGGCTTTACAAATCCACCAGTAGTCGTTGATAACACAGCAAAAACTGTAAAATTCACAGCTGATGGGACATATGATAGTGGCGGTATGGAGCTGGTTATTGCAGATGTAAAGAACCCAACCGTTGCTGGCAATCAAAAAATCCGAGCAGAGGTCATCTTTGATAACTTATTGCAGGGTACGGTTTCCGAGAGTATTTCATTTCGAAACCCCGGGCCCCTAAGAAATTTTCAAGTGGATGTATCAGCCACAAGACCAAACACACCTGTGGATTTTCAGTTTAACTTTGAAGTACCAGTGACTCCAAAAAATGATTGGGTTATGGAGGTGGACTTTGACGATGACATGGATATGAATATCGCAGGTTGGGACTTCTATAATGACTTTTATATCGACAACTGTTGTGACCTAGAGACTGTGGATATCACGGATGTTACGCTCAATGATACAACAAACACCTTTTCTATTAGTTTGTCTTATCCATCATCACCGGGGTATTCAAGTGAAGAGTTCACGGTAAATATTAGGAATTTGATCAATAGGTCTACTTCAGGATTGTCCAATGTGAAATTCAGGCTCAAGGAGAGCCTAGGAAATGTGGTCTCCTCTTCTCAATATGATTATTATATAGCAGATACGGTCGAAATTATCCCAAATAGTACCAAAAAGGGAGATCAGACGAGCTATAAGTTTGCATTTACACCAGACAATGACGTAGATGATGGAGAGAGTTTTCAGATAGACTTTCCGTCAGAATTTGATCTTACGAATGTTTCTACTCCATATTTTCAAGGCGACTTTCAAGCTGATGTCACAAACTTCAATCTAGATACTGGTGCGAACAGAATTACCTTCGATGTCGACACACAATTTTCCCCTAATCCAACATCGCAAGGGGATGAGGTAACTATAATAGTGCCAAGTGTGAGAAATCCAAGGCTTGGTAATATCAACCCCTACGATATAACCGTGCAGCATATCTTTGCGGGAGGTTCTGCAGTAATCGTTGACCTTCCTCAGCAGCTACAAGGAGACTTTGAAATTGGAAGGCCCATTCAATCAGCCTCCTTAGCAAGTGCTACTTCTCCCTATGGCCGCATGATGGCTCCTGTAGCTGGCGCTCCTGGTGTACAGGTCATGCACGGATATGTCTTCTTTGCACCCCCTGCGACATTTAATCCTGTGGTTGCATTGTCAAATGCTGTTATAGGTGAGACATCTATGTACAGTATTGACTTCACACCGTCTATTGGACTTGATAGTTATTGGATTATACGGTTACTTTTCCCGACAGATACAGACCTTAGCAGTGT
>JBBKXV010000044.1:0-5572 GCA_037969665.1 Candidatus Altimarinota bacterium | reverse complement strand
CTCTCGGAGTGGTGATGGGTATCTTGGCATCTACCCTCAACTGGTCCCTAGAAGAGGTCCTATGGAAGTCCCTTATGATTGGAGCTGTCGAGGAGTATGCAAAGCACCTTGTCCTACGGTTTTCTGATGAAAACAAGTTTCGGTCTATTGGGGATGCTATAGAGTTTAGCATCTTGGTGGCTCTTGGGTTTGCCTTTCTAGAAAATATTCTCTACTTTGTGGATAGGATCTGGCTTGCACCATGTAGTCAGGCGGAGATTGCAGAACAAATCTGTCTCTTTGATAAGGCTAGTGGAAACTACCAACATCAGATTGGAACGCTCATGTGGCCATTTATTTTCAGATCGACCTTTTCTACCCTAGCCCATGTGATATCCTCTGGGATTTTTGGGTATTTTTATGGAGTTGCGCATTTTGCATCAGATAGTATGCGTGAGTACGCTAGAAGGCCAAAGTCATTTCACACAAAAGCACTTGTCTTCTTTCACCGTATTGTTCACTTAAAAAGCTACACCCTCCTCCGTCAAGAAAAACTCCTAGAGGGTGCCATCATTGCCATGACCTTTCATGGGGTCTTTGACTTTGTACTTGATGGTGAGGTCAACAAGCTGAGTGTGGAGCACTTTGGGTTTGGTTCTCTTATTATTATTGTACCTCTCATCATGGGTGGTACTGCATATCTCTTTTATCTCCTGAATAAACCTCAAAATAAAGTTGTGTGGAGTAAGGAGCATGTCTTAGAGAAACGTGAAAAGATGCAACACGTGGATGCAGAGCTCAAGAAAAAGTATGGAACACAATTTGAAGGCTAGCCTTGAATAATGCTATTTAGAACGTATAGTGAGAAAGCACAGTGTGCTTCGAATATGTAATACTATAGAATATGAGTAAGGTAATAGTTGATGAAAAAAAGATTGAAGAGCTACTTAGCCGTGGAGTTGCAAACTGTATAGTAAAAGAGGATCTCAAGAAAAAACTTATGAGTGGAAAAGTCCTAAACATTAAACTAGGAGCTGATCCATCTGCTTCCAATATCCACCTCGGCAATGCTGTGGCTATTCGTGCTTTGAAAAAGTTTCAAGAGTTAGGACATCAAGTAATTTTTATTGTAGGTGATGCTACGGGCATGATTGGGGACACTTCTGATAAAAACTCCCTTAGACCCCAGCTCACCAAGGAAGATGTAGAAAAAAATATGGCAGGCTGGAAGGAACAAGTTGGTAAGATCTTAGACATGTCTAAAACACGCTTTGAATACAATAGCACTTGGCTATCCAAGCTCAATTTTATGGATGTTGCCAATCTAGCAAAGGAGTTTACCGTGGCTCAGATGATTGAGCGTGAAAACTATAAGCTTCGTTTTGAAGCAGGTAAACCTATTGGTCTTCATGAGTTTATGTACCCACTCATGCAGGGGTATGACTCCGTGGCAATAGAGGCAGATGTAGAGCTGGGGGGTAGCGATCAACTGTTTAATATACTCGCTGGACGTGAGCTGCAACAAGCCTTTGGACAAGAGCCTCAAAACCTTATTACCTTTGAGCTTATTGAAGGTACTGATGGGCGAAAAATGAGTAAGAGTTATGGAAATGTGATCAACCTAACAGACACTCCAGAGGATATTTTTGGAAAGACCATGCGCATGGGTGATGAGCTTATTGTACGGTATCTCACTATCTGTACTGACATGCCATTGGAGGAAATTTCTACTATCCAAGATCGTTTAAACGACGGGGAAAATCCAAGAAATCTCAAAGTACTCTTAGCAAAAGAGCTTGTCACCCTGTACCACTCAAAGGAGGATGCGGAGCATGCAGAGCAAGAGTTTATACAAGTCTTCTCCAACAATGCCCTCCCCTCTGAGATCCCAGAGCATAAGGTCACAAAACGAACAGGCCTCCTTACCATCATGGTGGATACTGGGCTAGCTAGCTCCAATGGAGAAGCGCGCCGTCTTATCCAACAAGGCGGGGTCAAGATGGATGGAGAGGTGATCACCGACCACTCACTAGAGCTCATGGGAACGACCACGGGCATCATACTACAACGCGGAAAACGAAAGGTAGTGAAAATCTGTCTCTAAGAACCCATGGCGGAGATGTCCACAGCATAGATTTTTTGTCTTTTTGCTAGGATATACTCTACACTTCGAGCCACACTGTCAGCTAGACTTTCATACTCACTGGCTCCCACTGTATGTTGCAGCACACCTTTGGGTAGTGCTGCAACTCTTTCGATGGTGTTAAACAGCATATTTTTCTTCATGATCTCTATCATATCACCCACCTGTAATACTCCAAGCTCTACAAGTAGTTTCCCATATAGGGCCTCTCCTGTGATCTGATCCTTAAAGTGAAGTCTTGCCAGGGATTCCTCCACAATAAAGACTGATCTCGTATCATCATATATACATGCATCCTCAGGGATAGCACCTCCGCAAGGTGCTTCTCTAAGCTGATACAGGTAAAACAAGCTCTGCCACAGGAGGTCAGGACTTTTATCCCCCTTTTCAATCTTATCCATGGTGACCAGTAGCTTTCCTATAGCCTCCTGTTGGTATACTGATATAGGTGCCCCCTCAGTGGAGGTAAATAGTTGTTTGGCAAAAGCTGTACTAGAGATCTCCTGATCAAAAGAAAAGTAGTTACTACTGCGCACATTGGTACGGACTGAAAGAATGTCTGCTGAGAGGTTCACTTCTACTTGATTAGAGACCCCATACCAAAGCACACCTACGGTGGCTACAGCTAATAATATAATGGGTGTATGTCGAAACATCACAAGTAATAGTAGTAATAGTTAATTATACCACAACACTGTTTACTATTTAGTCTATTTTTGTAAACACAACAATACTAGCATCCTCTTCTTTTTCCATAGCATCTCCATACTATGTCCTTTATATTGTATGTATATTTTTATAGACCACCTTCCTTTCATGAATAGATTTATCAAAGATACCCCTATCACCGCAGTATTACTACTCATCAACGTTATAATGTTTATCCTCATTCGTGCAGGGTTACTGTCTGCACCTATGTTCCTTACCACACCAGGAGGACTCACTATAGGAAGTTTTTTGGCACACTTTGCACACATGGACTTTATCCATATTTTGATGAATATGGCAGTACTGTATCAAATCTCACCTCTCATCGAACGCGCACTTACCAGAGTAGAATACATCGCAATTCTACTGAGCATCTGGCTTGGTCTTGTCTTTATCGCAGAGCCATTTATCACTGGACCATCTCTAGGGTTCTCAGGAATTCTCATGGGGCTTATTGTGGTCACTATAGGGCTCTACTACAACTACCCTGCCCTGAGAAAAATGCTCATCACCTGGACCGTAGTCAATATCGCAATTGGACTCCTGCCAGGGATTTCCTTTCTCATGCATTCCCTCGGTGCAGTGGTGGGTGGTATGGTTATCTTGCTCTATCTCTTTACTCAACAAAAGAGATAGAATCTCTTGCATTTATTTGGCTCATTCCTATACTTGTGAAGTTCAATAACTAATCTGAAGTAGCTCAGTGGTAGAGCATCCGGCTGTTAACCGGCAGGTCGTGGGTTCGAGTCCCACCTTCAGAGCCATGTATCAGTCGACCTCGTCTCCACCCTTACTGGTGATCTTTTCCAAAGTCATTTACTTCTTTTACTGCAATAAATGACCTTTCACATAGATAAATTAAATACATCTGAACAACCTAACAACCCTTTACATGGGATCACATTAGCAAGTATTTTAGAATATGTAGTGGAGTATTATGGATGGGATGAATTAGCATTAAAAATTCAGATCAACTGCTTTAGCAACAATCCTTCCATCAAATCCTCTCTCACATTTTTGCGAAAAACACCATGGGCAAGAGATAAAGTTGAACAGCTTTATCTTAATACAAAGGAGTAGTATTAGAAGATTCGCATACATACATGGGCCTAGTATTATTCTAATAACATAAACCACATAGCAATGGTCAAAATAAAATACATCCTTACCCTTGCACTACTGCTACTGCCCATATCTGCGGAGGCTCAAGACCTGTCTTATCCAAAGAGCATGCAGCAAGGGTCGACAATGGAAATTCTCATACCCGCCAACAATATCAACTCAGTACGCGGAAGTCTCAATCAAAAGGAGGTTACTTTTTTTACAAAGGACATACGTCCTGATGACTACGACCTTATATCTCGTGGGACATTTATGCAGTTACTTCTCTCATCAACAACTTTCCCTGTCACCGAAGAAGGGTTTACCTTGTACCCAGATGTGCCGCTGACTCATCCATATGCCACGTCTATTTATAGAGCTACATCTCTTGGTATCGTCAACGGATATGAAGATGGCAGCTTTCATCCAGAGGATTCACTGACACGGGCGCAAGCTGCCAAAATTTTACTACAATCATTTCAACTATCTCAGGTAGCTGAACGAATACCTCTCTTCACAGACCTTCCATCAAGCCATAGTCTCGCAAAGTTTATAATAGCGGCAATACAAGCAGGGTTATTCCAAGGCTATGGTGATGGTACTGTTAAACCTGATCGCCCTCTCAATTATATAGAGGCAGAAATACTACTACAACGTGCGGCCAATATCTACCAGCTTCCCCCTAGGGAGTTAGAACCTTATTTTCGTGGTTTCATAGGTATACACAGGACTAAAGACATTGGACAACAGGACCTTACACTTGAGATATCATATGCCAACGGTGAGAAGAAGAAAATCAATGATGTGGTCACAGTGGTAGATACCAAATACCCCACAACTTCTTTTTCATTACCTCCAAGTAAGACATCACTTTTCGCAAACACAGCATACAATAAAACATGGGAGCTGATCGATGGCGCAAAGTATACCACCAATCCACAGCAACTCTGGGAAGGAGCCTTTATAATCCCAACTAGCGGAGAAGTCAGTATGGGATTTGGTAATACCGTGTATATCAATGGAGCATACTCAGGGTCACATTTTGGGATTGATTATGCAAGCAATACGGGGACTCCCGTCAGTGCGTCCAATCATGGAGTGGTCGTACTGGCAGAGATGACTCCCTCTTATGGCAATACCATCATCATTGACCATGGGCACAATGTATTTACTATGTATATGCACTTGGACAAAATCCATGCTGCAAAAGCACAGCAGGTTACCAAAGGTGAACTCATTGGGGAAATTGGCATGACTGGCATCGCCACAGGACCACACCTACACTTCACCCACTTTATTGGGGATGTTATCGTAGATTCTGCAGAGTGGTTTGCAGGAGCGTATTAACAATGTACCTCTCCCTGTAAATACATAACTTTTTCACATGGCACAAAGCCATGCTATAGTGATCCATTATTATTATTACAGCAATGATGAAAAACGTATCCTGCGATCTCTGCTCCACCACCTTTCCAGCTACCACTTTTGAAGAATGGTTTAAGGCTATGCATGGTCACTACATGGCTGACCACGCTGACTTTATGGAGGCCAGCAAGGACAAGTCACCAGAGGAAGGGATGAGATGGATGGAGGCTGCAAAGAAAAGGTTTGAAGAGGCACCGGAGATGAGCTAGTACACAG
>JBBKXV010000043.1:0-7764 GCA_037969665.1 Candidatus Altimarinota bacterium | reverse complement strand
TGTGGTAGGTGTGCAAGGTGGTATCATCTCTGTGAGCTTTTTAGATCCAACCATTGGTACAAAGAAGCTAGCAGTGACGGTGGCGCCCATACGAAAGGTGGGGGGGTAATGAAAGAATTAAGGAGTTAAGGAATTTAAGAATTAAAAGTTTAAGTAAAATTAAAGCAGGTCCATAGAAAAAAGCAGCTATACACCACTTCACTTATTGACTCTTAACTCTTTAACTATCTAAAGCACTCTCATATCCTCAGCCTTTTCAATCTCAATCATAATCTTCCCACCTACTTTTGTTACCATGCCCTTTACCTCCACAGTATCTCCAATAAACCGATCTGGATAGAGTGAATAGAGCTCTAGATCCGTGGTGTCTGGTATTTGGATAGCAATATTTTCTTCATCTTCATAATCAACCTTTGAGTTGAAGTACGTCAGCCCTTGCGAGTTACCCACAGAGGCAATATCAAATCTAGTGGTCACCACTCCACCTATAGCATATGTGATACTTTCTGGTAGGACATATGAGCTCTCAGATGATGTGTTGGAGATGCCATCACCATGTAGTCCACTTTTGCTTTCCTTTGCTTCTTGCTCCAACCCTTTGAAGTAACTTTTATAAATATACGCACCATCCTCAAACGTAGTACCATATCCTGATCGGATAATTTCAGTGGTGAGCAGGGTAATATCTTTGTCATAGATATAGACAAGGTTGCTGTGATTGACATTAGGATCATTACCGACACAGTAGATATTTTCAGCTAGTGTAGCGAAAAAGGCGTCTGTTTGTGCTGTTTGTTCGCTAGTTGGCTCTAGTGGTGCAATGCCCACAAGGGAGTAGTCACCCTGCTCAGTGGAGATGGTTTGTGCATCTTTAAAGGTAACGTTGGTTACTGGTGTACAACGTGTTGTGTCCTTTGGAGCCAACGAAATCGATCGCTCAGGGAAAATATCCGCGGATAATTGTCCCTCTGTTGATGAACATCCTACAAGCGCAATGCTGCATAGGAAAAGTAAAATGCTATGTGAGATGAATTTCATGTAATCTATGCTAGTGCCTAAAACTGCATCCACTTTACTTGAAAAAAATCTCAAGTAAAGTGGTGTAGTATATCACATTAAGATGCATGCAAGGATACTATAGAATTAAGAAAGAAGGGATGGACCGATTGACCATCGTTGTGATAGGTTCTTTGGCATTTGCTGCGATACTGTTAATACGTCTTTTCTCTTTACAGGTAACAGATTACGAAAGATATAAAGCTATAGCTGCAGACCAACAAATCACGACTTCTGTTGATCCTGCCACGAGAGGAAATGTATATATTCACGGAGATAAGTCAGGAACACCTAGTGTGATTGCAGAAAATGTCCTGCTGTATTTGTTATATATTGACCCAAATCCATACAATGAAAAGGAGCTAGATAGTTTGGTAGATACAGCATACATCTCTTCCCAGTTGGCTCCACTGGTATATGAGCATTTTTGTGAAGGAGGTGAGCTTCACACAAGAAAGGGAGAAACATGTCAGGATAAAGTACTAGCCTTTTCAAAAGGGATTGAAGACCTACCAAGCACTGAAATAGTTCAAGATAAGGAAGAAGAGAGTACAGTACCCCTTGGTGAAAAAGAATATAGTGAAGATGAATTACATAGCTTGGTAGAGCGGACAATCAAAGCAAAATCCTCTGCAAAGGAGGTAGATTTTGTTCCTCTACTCTATACCAAGGATACCACTATTTTGGCCTCAGTAGAGCAATTACAGCTATCAGGGATATATGTGGGAGAAGGGATTATCTATGGAAATCCTTTGGAGGTCATGAGAAAGGACGATCTTCACCTTACGGATCAATATGCTGAGCTAGCCCCAATCCTATCTACTACAGCAGATAAGCTATCCACTTCATTGACGAGAAGACTGTCGCGGTATGCCTTTCTTTTACGTCGAATGACTCCAGAAATGAGGGAAAAAATCATGGATTTGCGAACACGAGAAACACTCTGCCCTCAACTGTATCTTAATCCAGAAAAAAAGGAGGGATTACTTGATGCCAGTGATATCATGTGTCAGAAACTACGTACCTCTCAAAATGGTAAGGTAGTAAGAAATTTCTTTGGTTTAGCTACCCGCGAGGAAAATTGGAGAAATTATCCAGAAAATGACTTAGCTTCTCAAGTGGTAGGTTTTCTTAATTTTGAAAAGGATGGTAACTATGGAGTTGAAGAGGAGTTTGATAGCATGCTTCGCGGAAGTGATGGAGAAATCAAAATTGAGGCAGATCCTATGGGACGTATCATAGCAAGCAATCTCAAGGCAGAGCAAATACGCGATCGGGAGGATGGAATAGACGTACATCTTACCATAGACCGGGTGGTACAGCGTTATGTTGAGCAGGAGTTGGAGGCAACGGTTAAAAATACCCAAGCAAATTCTGGACAAGCTGTGGTGATGAATCCATATACAGGAGAAATAGTATCTATGGCTCAGTACCCTACATTTAATCCCAATTATTACAGTGATGTGTATGAGCTGGAGGAAACATCACGAGATCCAGGAAGAGGGATGCCATTTTTTATGGAGGAGGAAAACACTGGTGAGCTAGTGGATATCAATGACTATGAGCGAGGTGGTATATCAAGCGGTACTAAAACCTTTCGATATGTTAATAAACTAGGGCCCTCCGCCTATTACAACCATGCCGTTCAAGGGACATACGAGCCAGGTTCTATTTTTAAGCCACTCATCATGGCTGCGGGTATTGATAGTGGTGAGCTTAAGGTCGATGAATTTACTATCCGGAATGTCAGTAGTAAATGTTTGGGAACACACAATATGGTCAATGTCCTCAATAACTCTTGTAATATTGGTATGAGTTTTGTGGCAGGAAAACTTGGTAAAGCACTTCTTTACAAATACATTGTAGACTTTGGGTTTGGAGAAAGAACAGAAATAGAGTTGCCAAATGAAGCTCGTGGAACAGTGGAGCATTTTGAGGAGTGGTCTACAGCTAGGCAGTACAATGTTGCCTTTGGGCAGGGACTGACAGTAACTCCATTACAGATGGCAGCATCATACGCAGTACTTGCCAATGGTGGTGTACTTATCCATCCTCATATTATAGAAAAGATAGTTCAACACCCAAGCTTGAGAGAGGTCATGACACAGACGAAAGAAGGACGACGGGTAATTGCAAAGGAAACCGCAGACACAGTCACAGCAATGTTGACCTCGGTGGCAGAGGAAGGTGGTTCAAAAAATGCACGGGTAGATAAATACTACATTGCTGGAAAAACAGGGACAGCACAAATCGCATCGAGTCAGGGAGGGTATGAAGATGGTGCTGGTACAACTATTGGCTCCTTTGCTGGTTATCTACCTGCAGACAATCCAATGTTTGTGATCGTGACAAAAATAGATAGACCACGTACAACGCAATGGGCTGACCAAAGTGCAGCTCCACTATTTCAAAAGATCGGTACCTTTTTGATGGAGTACTATAATGTACCTCCTGAGCGGTAATGGGTTCAAGAAGTACCCGATGAATATTATCGACTACAATGTTTGACTACTCCTTTAAAAGTGGAAGATTTTCCTCAATGGTGTAGCGTAGCTTTTTTGAAGTGATATAACTTGGAAAGGTATCATGTGCCTCAGGCTCATCATTGGTGAGTCCAATGGCAAGTAGTATCCCTTCCATTGCGGGCTCTTGATTTTTGGAAAGATGATTGTAGATCCCCTGCTCAAAATAGTAAGACATAAACTCCTCGCGAAAGTCCTCCAAGGTGACTTGCTCATTGAGATAGTCTTCTAAAAGGTGTATAAGATGCTCCACGTTGGTAGAATAAGAAATAACCAACCTATATGATATAGAAAGTATAGGGAGTTTCAAGGTAAAGTGTGGGGTAATTCACTGCAGAGTATTGGTAGCGAGTACTGGGGTAATGAGATCTTCCTTTAATTATAAGAGTAGAGGATGTATACTCATGGGGATACAATGTAACAACATGTTTTGGAACATAGAGAATTAAAGGAACAACTACAGTTTTTGCAGCAAAATATTGAAGAGGCTTGTGCAAAGGTTGAACTTTCCAAATTGATAAGTGAGCTTGCCGCCCTCGAGGCCGAGATGGCACTTCCAGAATTTTGGGAGGATCAGGCACATGCCCAGGAAGTAGTGCAAGAAATGAAAAATGTAAAGGAATTGGTGGATACATGGAGTGTCCTAAAAAATAATATAGAAGGTCTCACAGAAATGGCAGAGGAGGTAGAGAGTGAAGACTTTGATACCCTTGCAGAGGAACTATCGGAGGTCCATCAGGCATATGAGGCAGCCTCAATCACGCTGTATTTTAGAGGGAGACACGATCATGAGCCCGCCCTTCTTACGGTGACCTCAGGTGCTGGTGGTGATGATGCTGAGGACTTTGCGGGGATGCTGTTTCGCATGTATGCTATGTTTGCAGAAAAACATGGATTTACTGTTTCTGTCCATGAATACATGGATGGTGCAGGAAGTAGTGGTATCAAAAAAGCCACCATGGAGCTTCAAGGAAAATACTCATATGGCATGATGAAGTGGGAAAAGGGTGTGCATCGACTGGTGCGACTCTCCCCTTTTAAGTCCAATGATTCAAGGCAAAAATCTTTTTCCCATGTAGAGGTGATGCCCTTTGTGAAAAATATTTCTAAGGATGATATTGAGATCAAGCCAGAGGATTTGCGCATGGATACCTTTAGAGCTTCTGGCTCTGGAGGCCAAAAGGTCAACAAAACAGACTCCGCGGTACGTCTTACTCACCTCCCTACTGGAATTGCTGTGAGTTGTCAAAGTGAGCGTTCTCAACATACCAATAGAGATAAAGCCATGGAGATTCTCCAGGCAAAGTTATTTCAGCTCAAGATGGAGGAGGAGGCCAAGGCAAGAAAAGAGTTGAAAGGAGACGCAATTTCAGTAGACTGGGGAAAGCAAATACGCTCCTATGTCCTCCATCCATATAAGATGATAAAGGATCACCGTACCAACTATGAGACCTCCCATGTGGAAAAAACTCTGGATGGTGAGCTGCTGCCATTTATAGAGTCCGCTATTAAAGAACTTTCAACATAACGATGATATATCATATAGAAACAGGGAAACAAAACCCCATCCTTCGAAAAAAGTCCGCACCAGTCACAGTGATCAATAAAAGCATAAAAAAGCTAATAAAGGACATGGAGCAAACACTAGTAGATGCCGGAAATGCCATTGGCTTGGCAGCCCCACAGGTAGGGGTGCATTTGCGAGTAATGTTGATCACGTTTTTTTCAGATAAAAACTATGAGGACGGTAAAATATTATCCATGATTAACCCTGTGATCATAGATCATTCTAAGGAAACAAAGATTATGGAAGAGGGTTGTTTGAGCATACCTGGCTACTTTCGAGAGGTGGAAAGACCAAGAGATGTTGTTGTCACCTTTACAGATATCAAGGGTAAGGAACATACACTTTCTCTTTCTGGTATGAATGCCAGAGAGGTGCAACATGAGTTGGATCACTTGGATGGTGTGTTATTTACAGATTATCTTGAGGATGAAGTGGTGGTGCGGATGCCGGAGATGGCAGGATAGTCACTAGTTGCTGGAGCCTACTCTCAAGTGACTAAAAAAATATCAATTCGCCATTCTCAATTCTAAATTTTCCCTTATACTCATCCTGCAGACCGTGGGCATGTGCGTGCGCCTTTGGTGTACGAGGAAAGTCCGAGCAACAAGAACACGTATCCAGTAGCTAACGGCTACCGTCCTCCATAGCCTTGGCGAAGGAGGGTAGGGAAAGTGCCGCAGAGACGATACTATTCCTTAGAGCTTCGGCAAAGAGGGAGAAAGGTGAAAAGAGGGAGGATGCCACTGGCTACTTCCCTGCCTCCATGGTGACATGGATGTGCTGGTAAACCCTGGGAGTTGCAAGGTGCCATGGCCATATACCCATAATGTATCACGTGTTCTACAGTGGAGTATGTGGGGCACTGCACGAGCTAGTGCGCAAGTACTAGTCTAGATAGATTCATGCCATCTTCTGAGGCCTCGGCGTAGGAAGAGACAGAACTCGGCTTATAGCGGTCTGCACTTATTAGCTTGAATGAATTGAGAACATGAAAAAAATAGAGTTATTACTAGGAAGTATAAAAGTCCCATTAGATATTATGGTCGCCTTTGGTGCTTTTCTCTTGAGCTATACTATCCGTCAGTACACAGATCTTATTCCTGGTGTACAGGTGGCGGTGCAAGATATCCCACCGTTACATGAGTTTATACCCTTTGCGCTCACTGCTGCGCTTGTAATGGGGCTTATCTTTGCATTTCAGGGTATGTATAAGCTTTCCACAAAGGTGCCACTACGCCAGGAGCTCTTGAGAGTGATCGGGGCAGTATTTTTATGGTTTATGGTTATCATTGGTTACTTCTTTTTAACACGAGAGTATTTCTTTTCTAGGTTGGTATTAGTCTATGGAGTATTGTTTACTACCTTGGGACTTTGGTTGGTGAGGTTAGGATTGCAGATGATACAAGTGTTTCTAGAAAAGAAAGGTATAGGGTTAGCTAGGGTTGTCGTCATTGGTGATGGTACATTTGCCGACCATGTGTCTTTGGTTTTTCAAAAGGAAAGAGCATATCAATTTGTAGGGAGATTGGGGATGGTGGGTAGCGGTGTTGTTGAGTACCTTGGTAGTTATCAACAATTAGAAGATATACTCATGACAAAGCAAGTAGACAGGGTGATTCAGGCGTCTACACTTTCTCATGAAATGGCTAAGAGCCTTGTCTCCGTAGCTAAAAGAAACCACGTAGAGTATCTGTATATTCCAGACTTACTAGAAGTGCAGACAACCAATGTAGACATGTCGGTGGTGGGATCACTATCACTTTTTAGATTAAAAAATACTCCACTAGACGGATGGGGGCGAGTGGCAAAACGAGCGTTGGATATTGTTGGTAGTGTGATTGGAGTTGTTATTCTTTCCCCCCTTTGGCTTTGTACAGCTATTGCAGTCGGGATTCAGATGAAGTCATTGAGACAAATTATTTTTAAACAAAAACGCTACGGATATAGAGGCAAGCTCTTTCAGTTTTATAAGTTTCAGTCTATGCGCGTTGGAGCTGTAGAGGAGCATGAAGCATTGGTCAATAATAGTGTCGGAGAGCGTAAAGGATTGCTCAAGATCAATCATGATCCTCGCGTTACCACTGTGGGTAAGTTTATAAGGAAGACAAGCTTAGATGAGCTACCACAACTTTGGAATGTATTGATTGGAACAATGAGTCTAGTGGGACCAAGGCCACATATGCCAGCAGAAATAGATAAGCTCACGAGAGACTATTATGCCCTACTCAATGTCAAGCCAGGAATTACAGGACTTGCTCAGATCAGTGGACGGTCAGACAATGACTTTGATGATGAGATGCGCATAGATACAGTATATGTAGAAAACTGGTCACTATGGATGGATCTGTCTATTTTGATCAAGACAGTGTGGAAGGTGGTGAGAGTGGAGGGAGTGCAGGAGTAGGTAGCTTGCTTGCTTGATTGTGCCAACAATTAGCTAGACCTTTTTCAGAATAAAAGTACAATGAGGTATTATATCTATTCTTTTTTTATGAGCACAACTCCAAAGCAGGATGCATCGTTAGACATCCCTTTTCGTGGTGAAGTCTCCAGGTTGTTTTTATTTAGACCATTGTGGGCGCTAGTGATGTGTTGGCCACTTCTGTGTTGGTCTCTATG
>JBBKXV010000042.1:0-1608 GCA_037969665.1 Candidatus Altimarinota bacterium | reverse complement strand
TGATGTTTAGGGATCTGGAAGCGGTAAAACTATGAAAAACTGGATGACGCAGTGCAACAACTGTTGTTTAAGTCTGTGTTCGTACTATATTTAGTATATATTTCTTTTCTCCAGATGTGTATGAGTAGTAAATCAACAACGATTTGGTATTGGATTACCACAGGTCTCATTGCTGCATTTATGCTGATGTCTGGTATTGGGCATCTTGCTCAGGATCAGATGCAGGTAGATATGATGCAACAGCTTGGCTATCCTCAGCATATTCTGATTACTCTAGGTATTGCGAAGGTGTTAGGCGCACTTGTCTTGATTGTACCACGCATACGTGTTTTGAAAGAGTGGGCATACGCTGGATTTACCTTTGACCTACTAGGTGCTGCAATTGCCATCGCCTTATCTCCAATGGGCTTTTTAGGGGCCTTGCTTCCTCTTGCCTTTTTTATACCTCTTGTACCCTCCTATCTGCTTTGGAAGAGGAAGACAGGGCAAAACATCACTCTGTAAAACTATGTCAAAAAAAACTACAACCATCCTATATTGGGTAACAACAGGATTATTCGCTGCATTTATGCTAATGGCTGGTGTTGTTGAATCTATACAACACATTTCAGGAAAAGAGATTATGGATCACTTAGGGTATGCCTACTTTAATCTAACGATTCTTGGAGTAGGGAAGGTTCTTGCAGCAGTAGCGCTTCTTTTACCACCTAGGAAGTTTACCATCTTGAAGGAGTGGGCTTACGCTGGTTTAGCCTTTACATTTTTTGGTGCCTTTGTTGCACGGCTTTCAGCAGGCGATGATATAGGACTTATCATTTCGCCAGTTGTTTTCTTCGCATTTATGATGTTGGGGTATACGTTCTGGAAGAAGCTTCCAAGATCTTGATGCTCACAGGTGGAGCAACTTCTGGATACCCCTAAGCACTTACAAAAAGTAGCTGAGAACTATTCCATTGATCACAAGGAGCACAAGATAGTAACTCAAATCTACTGCTACAGCGCTGATTGGCTTTTTATTCCAGAGAATGTCTCCATATTTTACAGGAAGGACAAAACCTAGCCAGATCCAGAAACCGACCTGAAGTCCTGCGATCCAGTCTGCTTGTGAGATGGAGTTTTTATAAGCCCAGACAGCATGAGCAAAGACATATGCCATGATGAGCGCACCAACAAACATTTGGAGGTAGGCCATTCCAGAGGACTTTTGCATGGAGTCCATGAGCTCCTTATTGTCTGGGTCAATACCATTGCCGCGCATCCACACTTTACCAAAAAGCGGTCCGTACCACAAAAATCCAAGCACCATGGAAAGGATACCCGCGGTGAGGACGGCCCAAAAGTTGATAAGCGGCATGGGAATGCATGTTATGAATAGGTACTGTGAGTATACCGTGGAGAAGCAAGGCGTACAAGGAAAGAGGAGGTAACGCAAAAACCTGCTATGAACAAGTGTGTATTGTAGTAAAGTGGAGCTGTCGCCTCTAAGAAATGGGTACGTCAGATCTAACAATTCTTCAGAATCACTATGTTTGAGCCCTGGCACAAAAACCTTATTACTGGATCAGCTCTAGCAGTACTTTTTTCCATAGAGTATGTGATCCCTTATAT
>JBBKXV010000041.1:0-1744 GCA_037969665.1 Candidatus Altimarinota bacterium | reverse complement strand
TTATTCATCCTTGCAATCTCTTTTTGTTGTGCAAAGTTTCTAATATCTGAGTTGCTAGAATATTGATTCTGGATAGCCATTTTATTGAGGTCTTGTTGGTATCCCATACTCATCTTATCTGAGTCAGATAATGCTCCCATCTGTAATTCCATAGCTTTCAGATACTCTGGCTTTGCCTTGAAGTCTCCTATCATCCTTGCTGTATACTCTGGAAGAGTGAGTCATGAAGACTCGAATGTTGCCATATGCCCTGCAATATCGAGAGTTGAAGTGATACCGAGCTTTTGGAATTGCGATAGAATACCTCCAATAGCTGTTGTAGGGTCTTTCGCCATATCTGCTTGCTGTTGTAGTCCTTGTTCAAATTCTGCTTGTTTTGTTTGTAGCCCGAGTTGTGCATCGAATACTGCATTTTCACGACTCATAGCGTTTCTTCTATAGTCACTTTCGATAGCTTGCTGTACTGCTATATCTTTGCTTACTGCCTCATATTGTCATCCTGCCATTTTCATAGCCATGTCAAAATCCCCAGAAGCGAGAGTCTTAGCGGATATAAGTGAGTCTATGAGTTCCTTAGTGTCGTTTGTCCTACTAGACATGAGAGTAAGGAGTCATGAAGCGGATAGTTTTCCTCCATAGCTTTTTTTGAGGTCTTTAAGTGCATCGTTATAAGCGGTGGATACTTGGTTTATCTCATTACTTATCTGCTTGAGTGCTTTACCTGTACTTACTACATCTTCATTTTGTGTGACAAATTGCGTATATGCTTGCTCGTTTGCTCCTATTGGTGCAGAATACTTCCTCTCTATGCTTGTGAGGTCATCTATTGGGATTGGTGCATCTCCATTGACTACATTAGCTACAGAGGTCATCATCCTGTTGATTGAGGTTGTCTTTTGTCTCTTTGAGACATCTTGCTTTGCTTTTGCGTAGTTCGCATTCTGTGAGAGTAGGGAATCCATCTCAGTACCTATGTTTCATTGGCCAAGATTTGTCATTAGCTCAGAATCTGTCATCGAGTTGAATCGTTGAAAGTTCTTGTAGATTACTTGTGCGTTTCTATAGGCTGCGGTATTTTGCTCTGCAACTGGCTGTCCAGTTACAAGCGTATTGAGTATACCTTTTTGATCTGTAGGTATGAGAGCTTGTGCATCGAGAGTTTTGTTTTGTCTATCAAGTTCTACTTTCTGCCTGTTCTGTTCGAGAGTGGCTTTATTCTGAGCTTGTATCTTCTCACGTTCTATTTGAACTGGATCTGTAGTAGGAGTTGGATTGACTGCCTCATTCATCTGATTCACTACTTTTGGCTGTGATACAGGAGTTGTCTTCATATCCTGATTATTCGCCTGTACGAATTTCTCTCCGTTTACTCACGTGACTGTATCTCATGCTACTGGCATAGGTGCAGTAGGCATAGGTGCTACAGGTGCTACAGGAGCTACCTGTGGAGCTATTGGTAAAGGAGCCACTCATGTAGGTTGTACTGGAAGAGGTGCAGGAGCTACAGGAGCTACGTTTCCGTATGCTGTAGATTTTGCTTCCTCAAGGGTTTTTCATGACCTCCGTAAGTCTGCAAATTGCTTTCTTTGTTCGCTAGTCGTTGCCATTAGTAGAATTGTTATATTTTAATTCGATTTCGTCAGCTTCTTTATTTATTTGTTCTTCTTTTTCTTTTTCTATGGTGTTTATTTCCTCGTTGATTATTCGCTCTACATCGCTTTCTATTTCGTCTGCCTCGTATTCT
>JBBKXV010000040.1:0-7307 GCA_037969665.1 Candidatus Altimarinota bacterium | reverse complement strand
CTCCCATATAATAACTCCCGTCGTGGCTGGGTAGCTCAGTTGGTTAGAGCACAGGATTCATAACCCTGAGGTCGGCAGTTCAAATCTGCTCCCAGCCACCATTATTACATATCAACTGAATTGAACTGCTATTTTTGACAGTGCTCAGTTACCTGTATCTCTATTCCCACAATACCATATCTCTCAATATCATCTCTAGGGTAGAGTCCATACACCAAACAGAGCCCATAGCGTCCATGCCTTTTTTTGATAGACTCCTGCATTATACTACCACCGTTGAGAATAGTACCTCAACACATATAGTAGGGTAATGGATGAATTGGCACAGTGAAACGATTACATATATACCTAAGAAGTGAAAAAGATATGTTGGTATGTATATCTTTAGTAACCAACTAATCTTTTCCTCATAGAAAACAGGACAATTTGCATTGCTCTATTACAGTCCCAATATTGGTTGCGGGGGCAGGACTCGAACCTGCGACCTCCGGGTTATGAGCCCGACGAGCTGCCAACTGCTCCACCCCGCGACGTTTTCTAACGAAGCTATATTACAGGAGATTTTTATCTTGGCAAGAAAAAGCACAAGGGGATCAAGATCCCCTCAGTACATACGTGTGCAGCTCGGCATGACACATGAATACCAACGCCCACCTTCATCTATTCCTTACCTCATAAACTCATCCACTGTACTACCCTCTATTTTTACCAAACTTCACATCAGTGACCCGTCCATCCTCGTGTATAGGAGTAGGGAAGTCTTTAACAACTTGAATGAGCCTTTCTATTAACTTATGAGGATCGCTCTCACAAATCATGTTTGGTGGTGTAACACGGTCAGCACTGGTGATCATTTCAATAAAGTGATCGGACATACCACCTGTACCAGTCAGGACTCCGATAGCCTTTCCTTCTTCAAATGCCACGGTAAACTCATTAATTGTCCCTATGCCACCTCCAAGAAATACCACAGCATCAGATGCCCGAATATTCATGATATCCCTTTCCATAAATCCAAGAGCAGAGAAAATGATCATATCATAGTACTCATTTGGTGACTTATACTCCTCTACATGTTCATGCTCGGAAAAAGCAGGAGATACACCAAGTACAAACCCCCCCTCCTCAAAAGCTCCCTCAGCAGCATAGTGGGGGAGCCCTGGACATGCTCCATTGATCATAATAGCATCATGTCTTGCAATCTCACGGCCAAGCTCAATACATCGCTCACGATTACCTACCATATCCAGTGTAGGACCAGAGGCAGAGCCCATCACTCCAATTTTGTATTTTCTTCCATTGGCCTGACGAAGTTTTTCTTTTTCTGTATGGATATCTGACATGGTTATACTGGTATAAAATATATCATTACAGTATACCATAACTCCTTCGTAGCAGACTAGTATCAAATGACCTTACCTCCGAAAGCTATAGTACATTCACCTTCATGGCCTTCTCTACATCCATGCCCACTCCTTGAACCATGGTATCATTTCCTCCACCATTGCCACCTGTAGTAGTCTTGATGGTGTTAAATAATACCTTAGCAGAAAGGTCATCACTATCGGAGAATAATACAAATGCACCATCCTTTGATACTAAGAGACCGATAGAAGCCATGTTCTGACTCCGTATCATCCCAGCCATTTCTTTGATCTCTCCTGGATTACTTGCCTCTACTAGTGCCACAAGCACCTTACTACCATTGATGTCTTGTACTCTATCAGACAGCGCACCCAATTGTCCCTTGGCTACTTCTTTTTTCATAGATACCATCTCACTTTCTAGCTCCTTGATCTTGAGTTTTTGTCCCACAATCTTTTCCACGAGAGCAGTGCTGCTTGGGGCCTTGGTCTCCTCTTGCAGTCTATCCAAAATACCATCAGCTTCTATCATGTATTCATGAACATTACGACCCGTTGCCATTTCTATCCGACGTACACCAGATGCCACAGAGCTATCCTTAAATACCTTTGCAATCCCTATTTCAGAAGTGTTAGACACATGAGTACCTCCACACAGCTCCACAGAGTACGTTCCTCCAATTGCTACCACCCTTACCGTATCCCCATACTTTTCAGTAAATAACCCTATAGCCCCTTTTTCCTTCGCCTCCGCCATGGATAGCTCTTCCTTGGTTACTGGTTGCCATGCTTCTATGACACTATTGACTTCCTCTTCTATCTGACTAATTTCCACCTTTGTCAATGCACGACCAAAAGAAAAATCAAACCGAGTTCGGTACTGATCTACATAAGACCCAGCTTGTTCTACCGTATCTCCAAGGTGTTTTCTAAGCGCAGTATGCAACAAATGTGCTGCGGTGTGAGATGCCATGACCCTTTTTCTCCTGTCTTCATCAACGGCTAAATGAGCACCTTTACCCATGAGGTTGCCTACATCTACACCATCAAACCCACCAAAGTGCACAATCACATCATCATACTTTTGTGTATCACTAACAACAAAGAGTATATCTTCGATCATGATCGTACCTGCATCTCCTACTTGTCCTCCTGACTCAGCATAAAACACTGTCTCATCACAGATGAGAGCATGTACACCTTCCTCCAAGGCAATGACTTGTAGGACCTTTGCCTCGTGCACAAGCAATGGCAGGGAAGAGTTCTGTGCATATTCATATCCTTTAAATACTGTCTTGGGTAAACCATGCAGCATGGTTTGGACATGTTCTTTCCCACGAGAAAACATATCTTTACTTCCTTCCCGGCTACGTTTTTTTTGTCCTGCCATAGCAAGTCCAAAACCATCCTCATCCACCTCAATCTTATGTAGCTCTGCAATTTCCTTTGTCAAAGAAAGAGGAAAACCAAAGGTATCATAAAGTTCAAAGGCATGCTCTCCAGAGAGTACAGAAGCATGTATGTTCTTGAGCTCATGTATCTTTGACTCAAGGAGTTTTCTACCTTTCTGTAATGTTTTCGTAAACTTTTCTACTTCTTGAGAGAGTGTGGAAACAATAGTATCCCGTCTTTCTAAGAGAATAGGGTAGACCTCCTTATAGTTTTCTACCACGGCATCCACAAGCGACGTAAAGTCTACCTTGCTACCTTCAGCAAGTAGTACCTGACTAAATACTGCACGGCGAATAATTCTTCGCAACACATACCCTCTTCCTTCGTTGGTAGGTGAGACACCGTCTCCAATCAGATGAGTAGCAGCTCGGATATGATCCACTATGATACGTAATCGTTTTGTGGTTTCCTGCTCATCTTGGCTCATGGATTCCCACTCTTTCTCATATGCAGGGTAGGAGATAGATAGTGCTTGAGAAAGAAGAGAAAAGTATGCGTCATAAATATCCGTTTCATATACAGAGGACTTTCCCTGTAAAATCATGGCAAACCGCTCAAATCCACCTCCTGTATCTACATTCTTTTTTTCAAGTTTGGTAAAGTTACCCTCACCATCACAGGTAAATTCCATAAACACGAGATTCCATATCTCGATATACCGCTGTCCATCATATGCAGGATTGGTATGTGGCGCACCTGGTTTGAGATCATAATATATCTCAGAATCTGGACCACAAGGACCACTTGCACCATAGTCTGGCCACCAGTTTTCCTCAGCATCACATGGATAGATACGGTCCTCAGGAAGTCCTGTCTCTTTCCACAGTGCAATGGCCTCATCATCTTGAGGCACCGTTTCATTTCCCTCAAAGACTGTTGCAAGTAACCGCTCTGGATCGAGTTGTAACTCCTTTGTTAAAAACTCATAAGACCATGCTATTGCTTCCTTTTTAAAGTATGTACCAAGACTCCAATTTCCTAACATTTCAAAAAAGGTACAGTGAGTGTTGTCCCCTATATTATCCAAATCCACAGTCCGAAAACACTTTTGAGAATTGGTCAACATACCACCATCTGGATGGGGTTTACCCATGAGATACGGTACGAGAGGCTGCATCCCAGCTACGTTAAAGAGAGCGGTGGGATCATTTTGTGGTACGAGTGAGCTACTCGGTAAGACGACATGCTCCTTTCTTTTAAAAAACTCAACAAACTTCTGACGTATTTCTTTTGATTGCACAGGCTCCTGTATACTCATATAAAACAAAATCATACTACCAATATCCCTTATTTTGGCAATAGGGATGATCCTCATAAAGATGAGGCTCACCTTTACTTTTTATAGAGTTTCTGTAGTATTTCTGTACCTATTTTGACGTTATCCATTGGCACATGTCCAAACTTATCCTTGCAATCACTCTCCCAACACTCCTTATCTCGCTAGCAGCATGGTGGATAGGAGGTTTGCTCATTGCTAGTGGCACATTGATTATTTTTCTAATCATCCATGCTATCATTATCTTGAGCTCCACACGTATACTAAAAAAGTTTATACATGGTTACCCAGCAAGAAGTAATGAGGAAAAACGTTACCAAGAATACATCAATGCGCAAAAAATAAAGTATGGAGTAGAGCGCGTCACTCTCTTAGTCGCACCTTCACCACAGCCAAATGTTGCCAGCTTTGGACTCAATAGAGGTGATACGTATATTGTCATCACCACAGGAGCATTGGAGCTTGTTGAGTCTGAGGATACAAAAGCAATGTTACACCACGCACTAGCAACGCTTGGAGATAGCACCAGCACCAAGCAAACAATCATTGCCGTGTATGCTTCTATCATTACCACTATTTCACAGATGGGCCAGTTTTCTATTCTGTCCGAGTCAAAAGATGAGGGGCATGAGGGAAACTCATTTTCTGCATTAATCTTTTTCTTAGTAGCACCACTTGCTTCATTTTTTATAAAGATTTTAGCTGATAGAGCCTTATACCTACGTGCTGATAAGCGGTCATCAAGTATTACCAGAAAACCAAAAGCACTTGCAGATGCACTTCACAAGATATTTATTGCTGTGCAAAACCATCTACCCCTTATCGCTCCAAACCCATCGCTTGCCTTTCTATACATGGTGCAACCCTTGGCAAATGATACGCTGAGAAAGCTATTCAACGTCCACCCCGAGGAAGTATCTCGGATCGATAAAGTAGAACATATGATCATATAATGAAATTTTCTCCTACACTATTCTGCCTTCTTGTTTTTTCCATCGGAGTCTTGGGAATACCATCTGTTATCATCCCCAATGCCGTGGCAATAGATTGTCCTGCACTAGGAGCATCTGATGTTGCCTATGGCTTTCACGGTCAAGAAGTAGTGTCAAATGAAGGCAATCTTGACTTTGGTGTACGATTATTATGGGATGACCCCTTGCAATTTACACCACAGAAAATCCATATTTATAGAAAAGCACCCAATGAAGGATTTACAAAGGTGGGTACAATAGGAAAGGGAGTGGAAACGTTCCTAGATAAGTCTGTATCAAATAGAGTTCCCGCATACATCTACACACTCCAAAGTGAGTTCTTATGCGGTAGCACGACCTGGAGTGCACCCATAACTGTAGCCACCACTGCGCGGTTTGACACCACAGGTCCCTATGCAAAGCTACTCCCTTCAGGAAAGGAACACATGAATGCGTCAGCTTGGATTTACCTGGAGGATATGGAGTCTGGTTTACTCCAGTCGAGCATACGAGGGTCCATTGATAAAAAAAATATTACAATACAACACTTTGGTACCAATAAAAAAAAGCTACTAAAAATACCAACCGCTTTACTTGATGAGGGCGCGCATACCTTCACATTAGAAGCTAAAAATGGTTCAGGCGTAGCAATTGGAAATGGATATAAAAATATGGAATTCCAACATAGCTCTGCATCTGGCAGTATTCTGATCTCTTCTCCCATGGCTGGTGAAGCACTCCATACTCTTACTACGCTCCCAGTAGCCGTGACCAATCAGGACACAGAAAGTACGCTCATATACTCTGCCTCCTTTACCCTGGGGGAGTCTTGGATAGATGTTCCTACTACGATCACAGATGAGGTAACAAGTATATCCATCACCGAACTTGCTCCTGAAAAATCTAGCGTCTTGTTACTTCGCGTCACCGAGACACTAGATGGGAAAGTTATCTCTGAAGATATGATTCCCTTATTTTGGAATCCTGTATTAGTCAATGCACACTCCACAAGTGACGCGATACAAAGCACGGAAACACTTGGCCTCTACGATGCTTTCTCTGGCCAAAAGGTTCTCGCATCATACGATACGGAGCAAAATGGACAGGGAGGAGTATGGTCTACGACTAAGAAAATTTTGATCACTGCCATGCCTGGTAGCTACTACTTCAAGGAAGAAGAAAAAGATTTTTACCTTATTGGATCACATTTCTTAAGTACCAATTATAGCAATACTGTTGAACAGCTCTTACAGCCAAAGTCCCACTACCTTAGTAGCAACAAACGCCCCTCCCAAGATGATATTGCTATTTTAAATGAAAAACTCTTACCCCAGGCATTTATACGCCTTATCAACACCTTTGAAAATATTACCATACCAGCCATAGGAAATAGCCCCAGTACTTTCACTGGTGAGAAAAAAGACCTCTCCCTAACATCACGCCTCTGTTCAGAAAGTCTCTGTACTATCCAACAATTTACTCCAAAAGATGATAGTGGTAATATCATAGCTTCACTTGCGGTAGGTGCCTCTGAGTTTGTGCTTGATCGAGGTCAACAGAGTAAAGAGTCAGTAACAAATGATCTTGCACTGCCCAACATGATGTATATAGATATTGCATCTGTATTTACATTTTCACTTCCAAGACCAACCAGTGCTGAAGCAATTTTTACTCTGAGCAAGGTAGAGATTGATGGTGGGGGAGTCGCCTTTACCCTGCAGTTTAACCAGTCATATTTGGATAGTATTGGTATGCAGACTCTCCTTATCTCAGGGCCATCTTCTTGTCAGGAAAGCACCCTATCCACTATGGACATAGAAACACATCAGCTCCTATACCTTCCAACCTTTTGTAATGGCACCTCTGGAAGTGTTCTTACTCTATTGCCTCTCACAGACAGGATGACGCTTGCCATTGTTCCTTCACAAACAATCTATACCGATCAGATTGTGCAAGACTGGAGCAGTCCATATATGACTCTCTTCTCAAAATGGAATCTGTTTTTCAATCAAAACTTTGCATCTCTTCCCCACACATATATTACTCGCGGTGAATTAGCCTATATGGTCAGACTCGCCTTTGGATACCAAAAGGGGCTCTATGGAACCAATAGTGAATTTGAGGATCTACCCCGACAGCACCCATTTGCGAGCTCCATCCTAGGATTAGTAAAAGTGGGAATCATGAAAGGTGATGATGGGCTGACCCCCATGTATCGCCCTAATGATAATGTCAATAGAGCAG
>JBBKXV010000039.1:0-10376 GCA_037969665.1 Candidatus Altimarinota bacterium | reverse complement strand
CTGTAAAACAAAAAATATAATTAGTTTTTCTTATAGAGCCCTTTTTGAACCGCATACTCCATCAATGCCTTTGTCACCCAGACTGCACTAAAGAGACTGAGAACAATACCTATGATAAGATACACTGCAAAACCTCTTACAGCATCAGTACCAAATATAAAGAGTATAAATGCGGTAATCAGACTAGAGACCTGAGAGTCTCTTATAGCTGGCCATGCTCGCTCAAATGACCGTGCAACATTGGCTGCCATGTTCTTTGATCGCGTCATCTCTTCTTTTAACCGCTCAAATATCAACACATTTCCATCTACTGCCATACCTACTGAGAGTATGATCGCTGCTACGCCAGCTAGAGTCAGTGTAAACCCTGGCAACATTTTGATCAGTGTAATATAAAATGCAGAGTAGATCACCAATGCAACCACTGCAATCATTCCTGAAATTCTATAATATGCAATCATATAGATTGCCACCAAGATCAGACCAATGATACCTGCCTCCACACTAGTACGTAGTGCATCTGCACCTAGCTCAGGTCCAATATTTTCCTCACCTGATAGAGAGATCGGAGCAGGGATAGCACCCGTATTGAGCTCTCTTGCCAATGCTGTTGCATCCTTAGGTGTAAAGTTTCCTTGAATGACAGCATTACCTGCTGTAATCTTTTCATTTACCGTAGGTGCTGATACGAGCTCTCCTCCAACAAATATACCAACAGGCTGTCCAACATATTTCTCAGTAATTTTTTCGAATAGCAATGGTCCATCTCCCTTAAAGACTATGGAAACCACAGGATCAAGCCTATTTTGTGAGTAGCTAACATCAGCTCGCTCAAAAAACTCTCCATTGAGTACCTGGCCATCGACCACAGCTATCTCCCAAGGATCTGGCTGTGTAGAGAATAAGATATAATCATAGTCATATTTTGTTTCCTTCCTCACTAGCTCCATTGCCTCTACAGCTCTACTTAGTGCTTCTTCTTTACTTCGCTTTGTATTACCACAACCACCCTCATAACAGACTTTGATTTGCTCAAATGAGGCCCATGTCTTATCTAATGGCTTTTTTTCTGTAACTGTGATGATATGAAATCCAAATGGAGATTCAACTACTGAAGATAGCTCTCCAACATCAAGAGCAAAAGCCGCTTGCTCAAAGTCAGCCACCATTCTTCCTGGACCAAAGAATCCTAGGTCGCCACCATTTTCTTTACTTCCTGGATCCTCTGAAAGGGTCTTTGCTTTTTCAGCAAATAATGAAGGATCGGCCTTCAGATCAGCTAACGCAGCCTCTGCACTTTGCTTTGCTACCACGTTGGCCTGTGCAACAGCCAAGTTTTCTGTTTCCAAGTTAGCATTTGCCGCCGCAATTGCTGCTCTTTCATCATCTGTTGCTGTTGGAGAGGCTACTTGCGCTTCCTTTGGCTGCTGTTTAGTAAACAGAATATGGGATGCTTTCACATACTGACTTCCAGCTGCAGACTTTTCCTTCATTTTTAAAACAATATAGCCGTCTCTATCTTCGATGACATCTGAAATATCTCCAGGAACCATTGAACTCATAGCTGTGGCAATTTTTTCGTTGGCATATAACTCATGTGACTCACGAACATATCCTGTTTCCTTTTCCTCTATATCTGAAAATGTTTTCTGTGCTTCAGCAAAATCTGTAGCATTTCTTGGGTTTTTTCTTAATTCTTCTACCTTATTTTTCAGTACAGCTACCAGTTGTCCCTGCTCAATAGACTGCTCTCCATTTTTCATAATAGACATACTAGACTCCACTGGTTCACCTAGCACTGTACCTATTTCAGCATTTGCCAATAGGTCTGCTACACCTGCAGGTAATTCATTTTTATATGAAGAGTTACTACCAGAAAACACACTTGCCTGGTCTTGTACTGTATATTTTTCAGCTACAAATTGAAACTTACTACTATCTGCCTTGAGGTCAGCAATAGCCTGAGTGGCTTCTTCTAAAACCTTTGCTGCGAGGTTGACATCTGGCTCTGTTCGCAACACCTTAAACTCTAATTGAATAGTCTTACCAATTGTTTCTTTTGCTTTTTCTGCATCATGCACTCCAGGAAGCGCCACGGTAACGTGGTCTTCGTTACCAATCTTAGTGAGATACACATCAGGCTCTGAAAGACCAAGTGAATTTGTTCTCTTCTTTAAAACTTCTTGTATTCCCGCAAGGATTTGAACCTTGTCCTCCTGTTTTACATCAGCCACATCAACATAGTAGTCTAATGCAATACCACCTTCAAGATCCAACCCCTTTGAGATAGATGATGAAGTAAAAATATTTAGAAAACTCAACGGTCCCTCTGGAATAGAAGGCTTCATAGTACTTGGTGTTGCAATCACACCAGTTATTACTGCGATGAGTACAATGGACAAAATTCGAAATCTGAGGTTCATGAACGTAATCAAATAGATCTAAAACAAAAAGATTTTAAACATCTCCCCCGCTGAAGTCAAAGGATAAAGCCCTAGTGCGAAGTTATTCTTTGTAGCCACTTGCGTACTTTTATCGCCTTATACCACAATGGATGTGCTACGTACTCCCAAGTACCCACTGTCGAATACACCTCCCCTCCAAACTTCTTTTTGAAACTAGTAACGCCCCACAGAGGATCCTTATCCCCCTTGGACTCCTCTGCGATGCCTAGAAAATCATATACTGTCATACTTTTTTGCTTTGCGTACATCATTGATGCCCACTGCACTGCATACGGTGCCATGACTTTGCGATCAGTATCAGTGGAAGCACCGTAATAGTAATACCCTGTGGTTTCACCTAGTACACATACTGCTCCTGCGAGCCAACGCCCCTCATACTGTGCCAATACCAAGTACCCCTGCTCTCCCAGTGAGTGAAGCATGTGCTCGTAATAGGCTTTATCATGTCCAGCAAAGCCATCACGAGCCGTGGTCTGCATATTGATATGATCGTAAATATCCAGGGGATGCTCTGGTACGGTGAGGCCACTTTCACCTACCTCTATCCATTGTGAACCTTGTCTATCCCAATATACAATGCAGGTCCGCACACCCTTTTTCTCTGCTAATCGTATATTGTACCTTCCTTTGGGCTTCATTTGTGCCAGTATCTCTTCCTTGGTCAAAGAGATATTTACGACTTGTGTAGATACTGGATGGAACTCTTTGTGAGCAACTCTGAGCACTTCCTTGTGATCAAGGCCTTTGGGCCATGTCTGCAGTAATGGGTCTATTCTTACCCACACACATGTTCCCCCTTGATGATCCACCACCTCACTCATAAAGATGCGAAGATCCTCAGTTGTAGCCTCTGCAGATAGCAATGGTCCACGGGAAAAATATAACCAATGGAGCTCACCACGCAGCACTCTTTTATACCCCATCCCCGCGATGACTATGTTGCCACCTCGTTTGTATACATATAAAGAAGGCCACTGAGCGTCTTGGTGTACAGACTGCACATCTGCCCAGAGTGATGACTGCCAGTGCGAATACTGTCCTTTAAAAAGAACGCGCAACTCTTGTTCGAGTCCAGACACCTTCGCCTCTTTATATGAATATACAGTAAACTCCATTATGCTCCGCTAGTGGTAAAACTCTGCCCCACTACTTCTCCCCTATTCATCGCCATATTTGCCATGGCATCTGCTTCCGTATTCTTTTCTCTTCGAACATGTTCAAATGATACCTTTCGATCTCCCAATTCCTTCCACGTCGCAGTGTGTATCTTTTTTAGTTCTAAGTTTTTTATCTTATATTCACCAAGCATTTGCTTTACCACCAGTAAACTATCTAAGAAAAAGACCACTTCTCCCTTCCCTGTATCATTTATTGCCTTTGCAGCAATATACAGCGCCATGTACTCTGCTTGGTTATTTGTCTTATGTCCTAGATAGACTGCTTTTTTAAAAAGCATCTTTCCATCACTGTAACATACAATGCCTGCCCCAGATTTACCAGGGTTTCCTCGGGCCCCTCCGTCCGTATAAATATGATAGGTCATAACACGTATTACAATACAAGATCATATGCAGCCATACAGGCAAGTTGCTCTTTTTTCCAGAGCACCATACAATGTGGTACAATAATAGGATAGATTTATGTAAAACTCCATGGGAAATACTCATCAAGATCGGGACTTTATCTTTGCACCGCAAATACGCGATGAATTAAAGAAAAAGCACATACAGAAAAAACGCATTCGCATGCCTTCTTTTGATATTAATCTAACCCTAGCATTGGGTCTTGGACTGCTCGGTATTGCCATGTTATTTCATCTTGTTTTTCACTCTTCCTTTACGTTCATTGGGGGCTTTCATAACCCTATTTCCCTTGCTAGCACAGGTCATATTCTTGACGAGGACTCAAGGCAGATCATGTATATATCCAATGAGGATCTTTCCTCTACTCTCCTTGCCTATAAAAAACTACAAGATACTGGAGTCACTACAGATGCTCCCCTATTGGACACAATCAAGCAGCTGGAACGGTCCACCATGGACTACGGTCGCATACTCCGAGGTATTGAAAACTCTATCAATAGAACAGTTGCCACCAACAATCTCTTCAAGCAAATAGATATTGGCACTATTATTGCCACCAAAGATAACAAGCAAATTACCCTAGAAAATGTAAAAATAACACTCGCTGAAGGAGAAGCAGAGCAGACTCCTGTTGCTCTCGCTGCGGCCTTTGTAGAAAATCTAGAGCGGTCAGCATATTTCAAAGATGTAGAAAGCTCATCACTCACCTCAAAGATTACCATTCAAGAAGGAGTACCCTCCAAGGCATTTACACCACTAAGCATCACTATGACCTACCAGGCACCACTAGAGCCTAGTGATGGAGATGAGGTAATCTCTCTTGAGGATGAGCTCACAAAGCTTCTAGAACCTATTACACAGGAACATAATGAATAATATATACCATACGTTTACAAAGATATTGCAACATAAGAAAGCAATCACGATCACTGTGTATGTCTTTTCAGGACTATTGCTTTTCAATGCATTTACTGGTTTTCCACTGCCAACTCATGGATGTTCTGATGGCCCCTGCTCGCTTGTCTCTGCCTTGTATCAAAAAAGTACTCAGGAATATGCACCATTTGAAGTGGGTAGCGGCACTACCATGATCACAGATCATATCCAAATTTTGGATGCATCATTGAGTACACCACTCATTGGTAGTGGCGGCATCCTGGAGGAAAGTGCATTAGTTAATACCATTCTTCAAGATGATCACTTACGAGACTCTATCAATACCTGGACAGAGCAAACACATATTAGCCCAGAGCACCAACGTATTCTAGAAGAGTACTTAACCAAAAAAGTTAAAAACATTTCTGCTACCCTTGTTGAGCAACAACACCAGCAATTACAAAAGCAATTTGAAGCACTGGCACTTTCAAAACTACCCATGTACTCCAAAAAGGGTACAGAGCTAGCTCTGGTACAGACGCTCAATGAACGGTACGGTAGCAATACTATCTTTGAGGTCAACAGCCTGGAAAAAACAGAACAAACACTGCCAGGAGATATCGCTGACAGCAAACGATTTACTATAACAGTGGGGACGAGCTATCAACAATTAAAAACATTTTTTTCTGATATTGCTGCCACCTACCGTTTTTATGAAACAGAGGGAACAGACGACACCCTCCCACTTCTGGACATCTACTCCGTCAAGATTACTCCTCCAGCAGGAGGAAGTATCACCACTGCCACTGATGCAGAGATAACATTGGATGTCCTTATGAGAAAGGTTGATGAGGAGCTCTATGATACAGAGCTTGTATCCCTCAATGCACTAGAGGCGACAGTCAATGAACGGTTATCAAATAATACAGAAAGAAAGCCCGTACTAGAGGAAAAGGTTGCCACTCTTTTAGAATTAATCGCCAATGAAAGAGAGCTATTATTACAAGACGAAGCAAATCAAGAGTACCATGAAGCTCTAGCGAGAGTAGTGACACTACGCACCCTGTTTGAGGAAATCTTAAAACAACTTTTATGAAAACCACAATTACACCCACCTTTGTATCAAAACTCTCAGAGCCACTACTAGCTAGTCTAGCTAAAGAGGATGTACCAGAAAGTATCAAGTACATGATTGAAATTGGTGCTAGAGAAGGTGCCAGTGATATTCACCTTGAGCCACATCGAAACGATGCACGAGTAAGAATCCGTGTTGATGGAGCTTTGCATACTATTGCTACCTATCCTCTGACACTACACACCCCACTGGTGTCCCGTATCAAGATATTGTCCAATCTCAAGATTGATGAGCAGCGTAAACCACAAGATGGGCGTATTGATATTCATATTGATGACAGTCTTTCTCTAGATATTCGTGTCTCAAGTCTACCTATTATCAATGGAGAAAAAATTGTGATGCGACTCGTCAATAAGAGTATGCATATCCCTTCCCTCGATGATTTAGGGCTTGAGGGATATAGTTATGATCGTGTGAAGTATGCGCTTGGAAGACCGAATGGAGTTATTTTGAACACTGGACCCACTGGTTCAGGAAAGTCCACAACACTTTATTCTTGTCTTTCTATCTTAAATAAAGAAGGTATCAATATCCTCACTCTAGAAGACCCTGTGGAAAATCAGCTTGAGGGTCTCAATCAAAGTCAGGTACGACCTGAGATTGGGTATACCTTTGCTTCGGGACTACGAAACGCCCTACGGCAAGATCCTGATATCATGATGGTGGGGGAAATACGCGATAAAGAAACTCTAGAAACCTCGATCGAAGCATCACTTACTGGACACCTTGTCCTTTCCACACTTCATACCAACTCTGCGCTTTCGACTATTACCAGACTGCTCAATATGGAGGTGCCTCGGTATCTCATCGCGTCTACGGTGCAGATCATCATAGCCCAACGTCTTGTACGAAAACTATGTACTCACTGTATGAAAACGGTTAAGCCTGAGGGAACACTCAAGCAAGAAATTATAGAAATTCTCCGCCATGTGCCAAAGGTAGAATTTCAAGAACGAATACCAAACTTTGATATCAACACCTTTACGGTACCCACTGCTGGCGATGGCTGCCCTGAGTGTAACCATATTGGATATAAAGGACGTATGGGAATCTATGAGGTGGTGGAGTTTACAGATGATATCAAGGATAAGTTGCTTCGCGGGGAGCCTGCAACGACACTACATAGTGCGGCACGCGCGCAAGGAACTGTCTTTCTTAGAGAGGATGGTGTACTCAGAGTACTTCAGGGTCTCACCTCACTAGAGGAAGTCCTCAGCAAGACCTAAATCTATGCAAATATCATCTAGCGTGATATACTTATTTGAATGAATTATTAATACACACCCTCATGAATCTTCCAAAACTACACAAAGGATTTACCCTACTCGAGGTCCTCATGGTGATCTTGATCATTGCACTCTTGATGGCCTTTATCGTACCTCAGGTATTACAGGGACCAGCAAAGGCTAGAGATGTAGCGAGGACCACTCACCTCAACCAAATAGCAGTTGCATTGGAAAGCTACCTTGCTGCGGAGGGTAAACTACCACAAGGGACTTGTCTTGATCCCAACTCAGCAATTAGAACTGAGCTAGAAAAAGGATACCTCTCTGCAAGTAAGTTTCCTGAGGATCCTCTCAAAGAACATGATAACTTTGGCTGCATAGGGTCATATCATTATGAAATCATCACTCCAACTGGATCACGAGATAAGACATATAAAGTTGGTGCTAAAATGGAGAGTGGAAAGGATTACTATGTTGATGGAAAGTAAGCACTTACCTTTTATCTTACTCAAGCTATGTCAGATACGAATAGTACAGAGCAGTCACATCAGGACTTTAGTAAACTAGGAGAATTTCTAGGACAAAAGGCTGATATCCTTTCCAAGCAAGAGCTTGAAACCATAGGTGATGACGCCAAGGTAAAATTGAGACCCTTGGTAGACACTATACTTTGGGAAAAAGGTTCCACTGAAACCCTCATCGAGGCCAAAAATAGCATGATTCACCAACTGGATATCAACCATAGTCTCCAGCATGAACATACCAAGGAGGAGGTGGTAGCCATGCTCAAAGACATTGAAACACATATACGCGCTAGTATTAATAGAACAGTAAGTCACTTTAAAGAGCTGACAACAACACCCGAACTCGCAGAAAACTTCTTTTCTATTTATCCGGTACTTCAGCGTCCCCAGGAGCTGTTTAAGCAACAAGAAATCGTCTTATCCGAATTATCAAATAGACTAAAGTACACAGGATCTACCAAAGAACAAATACTACACTCCATTGGAGATGGAGTGTCTGCTCTCATTACTCATCATGATTTTTTTCAAAATATTTCCTATATGAGAGAAGAAATCATAAAAAATATTAGATTTCAAACCACCTCACAAATGGCACAGCTCTCTGAAGAAATGAAGTCGGCGTAGTTACACTTCATACCTTTTCAACTCCTTTCTCACTCTTCTATACTCAGGAAACACCCTTTCCACCTCACTCCAAAATGCCTTACTATGATCCATGTGCACACCATGGGCTAACTCATGCACCATAACATACGTAAGGTACTCTCGCGGTAGCAGTAGTAGTGCAGATGATAAACGAATCTCCCCACGTCCATTGTAACTCCCCCACCGTGAAGTGAGGTACCTCATATCCCCTTTTGTGAGCTTGATTTCCGGAAAGTACTCCTCTTGTAATGCAAAAAGCTCAGAACAAACTGATGATTTATACCTAACTACTAATGCTCTCAGGATTGCCTTGAGCACTTCCCTCTCATTACCCTCCATAGTCAGTGGTATCTGTACTCGTAATATCGCATCCTGAATACGTACTCCCACCAACTTGCGTTCTTTTTTTTCTATAATGATGCTAAAGGTATCGCCATAACAAGTTGTACATTTTAGGTGACTAAGCAGCTGCACTCCCAAGGATACCTTGCTAGCTAGTGCAATTCCCTTTTGCTGTGCCCAAGAAATGAAGTGTGCAATGGTATGCTCTTTTTTTCTATCCAAATGTGACAAATAAATATAGAGCCCTCCAGCACGAAGCCTGGCTGAGGAGTTCTTTTTTCGTTTCACCTGTATATGTACAGGAGTTTCTATGTCGCGGATAAGAATGGAGCTGATGTTCATACTTGCATCATACATTCTCAATTCACCATTCTCAATTCAAAAAAACATGCTATCATACCCAGCGTATTGATTATTATTAAAAATTATGTCACTGAAAATAGGTATTGTAGGGCTCCCAAATGTAGGTAAATCTACCCTCTTTAATATCATGACAAAGAGCCGTGGAGCAGAGGCAGCAAACTACCCTTTTTGTACCATTGAGCCCAATGTAGGGATCGTAGAAATCAATGATGGGAGGCTAGAAAAACTCCGATCTGCAGTCAATGGACAAGTGATTATGCCAGCGGTAGTAGAGTTTGTAGATATCGCAGGAATCGTAAAAGGAGCAGCAGATGGTGAGGGGCTTGGAAATAAGTTTTTAGCAAATATCCGTGAATGTGATGCTATTTTGCAGGTAGTTCGTTTATTTGAGGATGGAAATGTGATCCACGTAGAGGACAGCGTACATGCCTCTAGAGATATTGAGATCATCAATGCTGAGCTGATCTTGGCTGACATAGAGACTCTCAGTAAAACTATATCAGGAGCAGAAAAGAAGTCAAAAGCAGGAGATAAAGATGCTATCAAGCTAGCAGCAGCACTGCATAAAGTGAACACTCCCCTGCTAGAAGGAAGACTTGCCAATAGCGTGGAGCTCACTGAAGATGAGGAAGCACTACTGCGTCCCCTCCACCTCTTAACAAAAAAACCATTTATCTACGCTGCCAATGTCAGTGAGGAACAATTGAGCTCACTCAGCTTAGAGGCCATAAAAAAAGAAATGAACTTGGATGATAGCTATGCGGTACTCCCCGTTTCTGCAAAACTAGAGGAAGAACTCACTGACCTTACCGATGAAGAAAAAGAACTCTTTCTAGCAGACCTTGGAGTGACCAACTCTGGTCTCGACCGTATGATCAAGGTAGCTTTTGATACCCTAGGACTCATGTATTACTTCACAGCTGGAGAAAAAGAAGTACGGGCCTGGACTATAGGAAAGGGGTGGACTGCACCACAAGCTGCAGGAGTGATCCATACTGATTTTGAAAAAGGATTTATCAAAGCTGATGTCTCAGGATGGGAGGACATCGTCAACCACAATGGATGGCAAGGGGCTCGAGAAAATGGAAAAGTACGCATGGAGGGTAAGACCTATGTCGTACAAGATGGTGATGTGATGTTGTTTAAGTTTTCGAACTAAACCTCTTCATCTTCCCTAATAGAGCCAAGAGATATTTTTATAATACTGAGTTATGCTT
>JBBKXV010000038.1:0-5479 GCA_037969665.1 Candidatus Altimarinota bacterium | reverse complement strand
GGACAAGAGTTCACTTTTATCCTGATGCAAGTATTTTTGAGACCGTTGAAATCAACGCCAAAACAGTGAGTAACTTACTACGAAAATACGCATACTTAAGTAAAAATGTAGAGCTAAGTTTTAAAGACCATAGGACAAATATCAAAAAGCGATATTTCTTTGAAGGGGGAGTGAGAGCCTATGTTCGCCATCTCAATAAATCAAAGGAAAAGTTGGGAGAGGTGTTTTATATGCACGATGTCCTTGATGGCATCGAGGTAGAAATTGCACTTCAGTACACTGGAGGGTACCAGGAAACGGTATTACCCTTTGCAAATAATGTAGAGACGATAGATGGGGGGTCTCATCTTACAGGATTTAGGACCGCACTCACGAGAACTATCAACTCCTACGCTAGAGAAAAATCTCTTCTCAAGGAAAAGGAAAGTAACTTTGTAGCAGATGATCTAAAAGAGGGTATTACCTCTGTGATGTCTATTAGACTAGAAGATCCACAGTACGAAGGACAAACTAAAAATAAGCTTGGAAATCCAGAGGTTCGCCCTGTGGTAGACAAGGCATTTAGTAAAGCATTTTCCATGTTTTTGGAGGAAAATCCAAATACAGGAAAAGCAATCATTTCAAAATGTTCTCTCGCTGCACGAGCACGACTAGAAGCGAGAAAGGCTAGGGAAGTAGTGAGAAAGGGAGCACTCGAGGGTACAAAGCTTCCAGGAAAACTGGCGGATTGTTCTTCCAAGGACCCGGTAAGGTCAGAGATATACATTGTTGAGGGACAGTCTGCGGGAGGATCAGCTAAGGAGGGTCGTGATCGAGAAACGCAAGCTATCTTACCTCTACGTGGTAAGATTTTGAATACAGAGCAGGCGCGTATTGACCGTATGTTTCAAAATAATGAAGTGAAGTCACTTATCCTTGCTCTTGGTGTAGGATTTGGAGAAACCTTTGATATCTCAAAGCTGAGGTATCACAAGGTCATCATCATGACGGATGCCGATGTGGATGGAAAGCACATTCGAACACTACTCCTCACATTTTTTTATAGATATTTTAAGGAGCTCGTAGAGGAAGGGTATATCTATATTGCACAACCACCTCTCTACAAGATCGTCAAGGGAGCCAAAAGCTGGTATGCACAAAGTGATGAGGAAAAAATGGAAATCGTAGAAAGAGAAAACATTACTGATGAAAAGGCTATTTCTAGATACAAGGGTCTGGGAGAAATGAATGCAGATGAGCTATGGGATACCACCATGAATCCTGAGTACAGAGCTCTTCTCAAGGTGACCATCGATGATGTGGAAGATGCAGACCGTATTTTCTCAGTACTCATGGGAGCAGAGGTCATGCCAAGAAAAAAGTTCATTCAAAGTAACGCTCAAAGCGCTATGGATCTTGATATTTAAATTATTTATTTTTACTTTGTCCCTATGATGTTTAACATTATTAAAAAAAGGTCTCTCTGGTACTCCATCTCTGCAGTACTTATCATTGCATCTTTTGTTGCATTATTTACTCTTGGGCTCAATCTCAGCCTACACTTTACAGGTGGTATCCAAAGCACCTATAGCTTTGAGGCACTCCCCGCAAATGAAGCTATCAAAACAACAGTCTTAGACACGGCTCGTGAATACAATGAAACTCACGAAAACAAAGTAGACATAGGTACGCCAATTGTCGTTACTTCTGGTGATAGTAGTGTTAATATCAGATACCGTATTCCACTAGGGGCAGTACAAGCTACTTACCTTGAGTTTAATGACGTGCTTGAAAATGGTATGGAGAGCAAGCTCTCAGCTAAAAAGGAAGCTACCTTTACCATCAGCCCAAGCGTGGGTGAGGTGCTCAAGCAGCAAGCAGTTACGGCTACAGTTATTGCCATCGTTGCTATCTTGATTTACATCATCTTTGCATTTAAAAATGTTCCCAAGGGATATAATCCACTTCATTTTGGTATTGCAACTATCCTAGCACTTGCTCATGATGTTATCATCTTACTTGGAGTCTTTGTTGTACTTGGAGCTACTATCCAAGCTGAGATTGGACCATTCTTTATTACAGCATTGCTGACAGTATTAGGATACTCTGTAAATGACAGTATTGTTATCTTTGATAGAGTACGTGAGACACTTACTCAGCCACGGCTTTCCACCAAAGTAGAGGAAGTGGCAGAGACAAGTATGTGGACCTCTATGGCACGAAGTATCAATACTTCTTGGACTGTTTTGATTACCCTAGGAGCGCTCTTAGTGCTCGGTAGTGGATCAATTCAACTCTTTGTCTTGGCACTCTTTGTAGGTGTTCTCGTCGGTACCTACTCTTCTATCTTTATCGCAGCTCCACTTTGGGTGGACTTGCATCAAGCATTTAAAGGAAAGAAATAGTCTTGCAATTTACCACACGGACAGTACAATCTGTCCGTGTATATGCCCAGGTGGTGGAATGGTAGACACGCTGGTTTTAGGAACCAGTGCCAATGGCGTGAAGGTTCGAGTCCTTTCCTGGGTACCATCCTTCGCTTTGCGATGAGCATAGCGAACCGAAAATGAAGGATGCCCTCCGAAGCTTTATGCGAAGGACGGGCTGTATACAAGGCAAAGCTACGGATGGCTTCGCCACAAACTCTCAAAAGTAACTACTAAACTCTGATAAGCCACTAGACTCTAGTAGCTTTTTTTATATACTGCCACTATGAATGTAAAGAAAACACCAACATCTGTAAATCCACAAACCTGTATTGGTTGCGGTACATGTACATTAGTGTACCCTGAGGGTTACGAGATGGAGGGCGTGCTAGCATGCCCAAAAAAGAACGCCATGAATAAAGAGAAGCACACGGAAGCAATCAAAGAATGTCCCGTAGATGCCATCTCATGGTCAGAAAGTGACGAGCCCTTAACTCCTTAACTATACACTCTTAAACTGCTAATTCATCAATTCATTAACTCATTAATTAGACCATGGCTCTCCTAGAAATCACCTGCAAGCAATGTCAGCACAAGTTTTATCGTATTGTGGTAGCCTGCAATAGGGAAGGGGTAGATATGGCATGTCCTAGCTGTGCCAATAAGGAGGGAAATGTACATGTGATGCCCACAAAGGATGGATCTTCTCCCTTTGCTCCTTGTAAGCACGTGTAGTCAACTACCTAGGTAGGTATGGTATTGATTTTTGTTGACCTGAGTTCATAAGCTTCTTTATAATTCCTCCAAACTTATTTGTAAGCCCTTCTTTGAGCATGGAAAATTTACTCCGTGATGGAATTACTGCCAGTGAAGTAATCTTTGAAACTTCTGTAGGTACTGGCTGCTTTACAGGGGCTTCTGGCATGTAGTTTGGATTTGTTGCAGCAGTTCTATTTTGCAGCATAGATGCCTTGAGTGCTTCTGCTCGCTCTGCCCAGGTGGGTATGGGCTCTGAGGTGTTACTTTTTCCTTTATAAAGGGTTGTTACCTTACTTAGCATACCAACACCCCACCCCTTAACCACCTCTCGCATACGCTTGTGATCATCCATAGTGTGTACTTGCCCTAACATATTTTTTATACCTTGCATCATTTCCTTCCACAGCACCTTTACCTCCGCTGAGTACACTGCTTTTTTGTCTCCGAGTAATACCATCATCATTTCTACAAATGCCTTTGAAGAGCGTAAGACCACCTGTTTTCTTTGTCCTTTTTTCTCTAGCATTTCTGCAGCAAAGACTTTAAAAAACTGTACCACACGCTTTGACCTTACATCCTCCATCAATGTCTTTGGATGATGATTACCTTGAAGTGCTTGCACAAGATCACTAATGCCGTCATGTGCATTACTCACAAAGGCTTTATTATAGGTGGATAGGGTGACTCTAGCCACGGTAGCTCCATGTACTTCATGATTGTTATTATTTGTTCGTCCAATACTACCTCCCTGTGCCATAAGTGGCAGATGAGAGACTTGTCCGCCCTTTGTTTGAGCTACATGCTCTAAAGACCTCGAAGAGTTCATACCTACTACAAAAGGTCTCTGCCTCAGAGGGGATTGCTTTGCTTGCTCAGGTGTTGCATGATCAGTAGCAGCAGAAAAAACTTGCGAGATATTGATCACTGTATCTCGCTTAACAGTAGGGATATCGGTATATACATCCGACTGAAGCTTGCCTACGCCTGCCTGAGCAAGGATAAGATCTCTATACTTATGTATCTTGTTTGCAACTCTCTGTACAATCCCTATATATCTCGCGGTGTCCTCTAGGGGTATAATGAACTCATACTTAACCCACTTATCATGACCCTTTAATACATCTCTTTGTGTATAAATAGGATTGTTGATAACAAAGGTAAGACGACGACACCCTTTGTCAATTTCACAGCTTGTTTGCACATAACTAGCTTGTGATATCGCGCTCTCTACCTCCCCAATATACTCTTCAAAAGATGCTCCTTTGGTAACCTGCCCCCTTCCATCTCTCCTATTTCCATCACCGTTCTTTTCAAACACATAGGCATGTTGAAGATGCTCCCCTACATGAATGCCAGGATGCTCTGGTGCAAAACCTAAATTATTTGTTGGAAGTGAGATCAAGGTGTTTTGTTAGAAAACAATGTACACATAGTATAGTAAACTTTTTAGATTTGTCAAAGGTGCTGTATGCACACTACCTACCAATGACCCTTAATACAACTAGATGTGTACCACACAAAAACGATCTCTGAGATCCGGATCAGTAAAAGGGTAGACGAGCTCTATGCCCCGACTAGCCGCATACGTGGTCAAGGAATCGATGTTATCTTTGTCTATTTCCAAAATGATAGTACTCAGAGGATACCCTTTTTCCTCTTTCAGTGCCCTCAGGTGATCTAGCATGGCGACAATGATATCAAGACCCTCCTCTCCTCCATCTAACGCCAGGTGCGGTTCAAAATCACGCACACTACGTTGTAATGTCGCCATCTCTCTCGTAGGTATATAAGGGAGATTAGCAATGATCACAATTTTCTTTGGGTCATGCTTCATTGCACTGTTTAGCGCCTCCTCCATATCTTTTTTTAATAGAGCGCTTCCGTGAAATAAGGCAACTTGCTGACTCAAGTTATGCTTTATAACATTGTGCTGCGCTACCTCTAGCGCATCAGTACTAATATCCATGAGGACGGCATACTTCCATATATGATCTAGCATGGTAGAACAACCAATAAACCCACTCCCCGTACCAATATCAATAACAACATTATCTCTACCCCCATAGTGCACTATCACCTTGTCTATGAGCTCCTGAGTTTCCCACCGTGGTATCAACACACGCTTATCCACCACAAACTCATATTTCAAGGCACTTACACCCAAAATATACTCCATGGGTTTTCCTAGAGCAAACTCCTGTACTGCAGCCTGATACTGCCTTTCATCATCAGGCAATACTGGCACTTCTCCATAGAGTTTTACCTCCCATACAGCTAGCTTGAGCACCATTGCAAGCAATGTCGCAGCCTCAGTG
>JBBKXV010000037.1:0-3089 GCA_037969665.1 Candidatus Altimarinota bacterium | reverse complement strand
TTGAGATCAGCATCTATCACAGTAGTATCCCTTCCCTGCCTAGCTGCCTCAAAAGCCAGTAGTGCACTTACTGTACTTTTTCCGCTGCCACCTTTTCCCACAATTCCAACACGCATAGCATCTGTAAATGAATAAACACGATGATATTATGCGACAGCGTCGCAAAGTCAACATAAAGTTATACTTTGCACTCTGAGCAGGTCCCAGTAAGATGAATATCTACATGTTCAATCTCACAATCCATACCTATAGCCTGTTGGAGAAGCGACCGATCCACATGTACAGGAATATATCTCTCACAACCGTGACAATGTACATGCTGATGATCGTCTACCAATACCTCATAAAATGTTACGCCATGTCCCTGCACCTCACGAGCTTTTCCATCCTCTACCAACCGTTTGAGCCCTCTATACACCGTAGCTCTATTCATCTCTTCTTCTAAACGTAAGAGTAAATCCGCAGGAGAAATCAGGTGCTGCTTCTCAAGTTCTGAGTATATTTTATCTATATTTTTCATGATCCTTGAAAATTATTCACACCTTGGACTTTACACCACTAAAGAACAAAGTACAATAACCACGTTCCAAACCCCGCCCGGGTGGTGGAATTGGTAGACACGCAGGACTTAAAATCCTGTTCCCTAGTGGAGTGCGGGTTCGATTCCCGCCCCGGGCACCACTCCGCCTTTGGCGGACTAGTTACCAGTTACTAGATTCTAGTAACTAGTTACTAATGCCTAAAATAATCATAATTTATATACCCGTAGCCACAAGTCACATCTTTATGTAAGATGTATACATACCTATTATCAACAACACATGTTTTGCGACGAAGTACATATTGAAGTCATCTCAGGACGAGGAGGAAATGGAGCCATGTCCTTTCGTCGTGAAAAGTATATGCCCAAGGGTGGCCCTGATGGAGGGGATGGTGGAAAAGGTGGGGATATCATTCTCCAAGTAAATCCAAATCTCAATACACTTTATCATCTCAAGGGTAAGCGTATCTTTACTGCCAAAACTGGTGGTCATGGTATGGGAAATGATATGCACGGTAGAAATGGTGAGGACGTCCTCATCGAAGTACCAGAAGGTACCTTAGTCTATGATGAAATAAAAGGAGCGCTCATTGCAGATGTCTCTGCAGAAACTCCACGTATAGTGATTTGTAATGGTGGTCGAGGTGGATACGGAAACGCCCATTTTGCCTCCTCTACGAGAAAGACACCTCGTTTTGCTGAAACAGGTGATATTAGTGAAGTAAAAGAACTCAAACTCGAGCTCAAGCTTATCGCAGATATCGGTATCATTGGATTCCCTTCTGTGGGAAAATCTACACTCATAGCTGCTATCTCCAATGCGCGTCCAAAAATTGCGGCCTATGACTTTACCACACTGGTACCAAATCTTGGAGTAGCGTATCACAAAGGCGAAACGTTTGTGGTTTCAGATATACCAGGACTTATCGAAGGGGCCTCTGATGGTAAGGGTCTTGGCTTTCAGTTTTTAAAACACATTGAACGATGCAGATTGCTTTTACATGTTGTTGATGCTGGAAAGCTAGATGATATCATCAAAAATTACGATGCTATCCGCAATGAATTAGATACGTATAGCAGTGTACTGATAGAGTTACCTGAAATTATTGTCCTCAATAAAATTGATCTCCTAGATGAAGAGCTGCTGAACATGCTCACAACTAGCCTAGAAAAGCATACAGGTGCTCCTGTGATGACTATTTCCTCAGCAACTCACATGGGATTGGATACATTGCAAGACCATATACTAGAGCGTCTCCAACAGCTACCAAAGACCCAGCTCGTTGCTGAAGATGATGACGAAACAACTCCTGTGCTTACCCCTTTGGAAGATGATCCAAAGAAATGGTGGCTAGAGGAACATGAAAATGGAAAAGTTGTTGTTCGTGGGTCACGAATTGAACAAATAGTACGAATGACTGAACTCCAAAATATGGAGGCCATGGAGCGTATTTATGACGTCATGTACAAGATGGGTATTGATAAAGCACTTACGAAAAAAGACCTCCTCGAGGGAGATCTTTTCTACATTGGTAATATACAGATTCAGTATAGAGAAAAGCTTTAACGAGCAAACTCAACCACTCTAGACTCTCTGATAACATTGACCTTAATCTCACCTGGATATTGTAGCTCCTCCTCGAGCTTGGCTGCAATATCTCTTGCGAGTTCCTTGGAGTCAAGATCTGACATCTCTGTGGGATCCACCATCACACGAATTTCACGACCAGCTTGGATAGCATAGACCTTTTCCACTCCTTCAAAGGATGATGCGAGGTTTTCTAGATCCTGCATACGCTGAATGTATTGTTCTGCCGTATCTGATCTTGCACCCGGTCTTGCTCCTGAGATAGCGTCTGCAGCGGCAGTAAGGATAGCTTCGATACAGATTGGCTCCACATCATTGTGATGAGATTCCACGCAGTTAATCAATATAGGGTCCATATCAAACTTTCGGAGAATAGTAGCACCAATGACAGCATGAGGACCATCAATTTCATGGGTTACTGACTTTCCAATATCATGAAAAAAACCAGCCATTTTCGCCAACTTTACATTTGCTCCCACTTCTTCAGCCAACTTGGCACAAATATATGACACCTCCATTGAGTGTTTCAAAATATTTTGTCCATAACTAGACCTAAACCTCATACGACCAATCATCTTGATCAAATTTGGATGAAGACCATGAAACCCAAGCTCCATCACTGCCTTTTCTCCAAACTCCATGACGAGCTCATCGGTCTCAGACTTTACCTTTTCTACCACTTCCTCAATCCGAGCCGGATGAATACGACCATCCTCAATAAGAATAAGAAGTGATTTTTTAGCAATAAATCGTCTCATATGGTCAAATCCAGAGATCAAAATAGATCCTGGAGTATCATCTACAATCACATCTATACCAGTAAGACGCTCAAAAGTATTGATATTTCTCCCCTCTCGACCAATGATTCTTCCCTTCATTCCATCATCCTCTAGATCGACAATGGTAGCCATAGACTCTGATGCAACCTCATTAGCATACTTTTGAATTGCTAGGCTGATA
>JBBKXV010000036.1:0-3945 GCA_037969665.1 Candidatus Altimarinota bacterium | reverse complement strand
ATTTACTTTTTTTGCTGGGGCAATCTTACTTTCAGGTATGGGTGCTTATGGTGGGTTTTACCTTTTAGGGAGTATGCCTGAACTGGTGACCAATCCATTGGTATTTTGGGGGGCAATTCTTGTAGAGTTGGCACTAGTATTTACTGTGCATCTTTGGCAGGAAAAAAAGCCATTGGGGTATGTCCTATTTGTACTGTATGCACTGCTTTCTGGGTTTACACTCATGCCTATCTTACTTGCTACTATGGGTACGCTTGGTGCAGCGGCGGGTATGTCTCTTATATTTAGAGCACTCTTTGCAGCTACTGCTACTTTTGCTGCGGCGGGGATAGTAGGATGGGTAACGAAAAAGGATCTGAGTAGTCTAGGTGGAATGCTCGTGGCTGGAGTGGTTGGTTTGATCATCACTAGTGTTGTAAATATTTTTTTACAGAGCACGTTACTTGAGCTGATCACCTCAGGTGCTGGGGTTGTCATCTTTACGGTGTTCACCGCCTACGATATTCAAAAGATAAAAACTAGGTACCCTGAACATATGTACTTGAGTGCAGCTATCTCACTCTACCTGGATTTTATCAATCTCTTTGTAAGCATCCTAAGATTGATGTTGGCATTTTCTAGAGACTAAACCATGGAGGAAATACTATTACATGTTGAAGACATGTTAGTGGCGGAGGTCGGCATTGTGAGTTGTATTGAGTTTGACCTTCCTGCGCAGTCACGTGACCTGGCTGCGGATGTTTCTACTATTGGTGTTATATCAGGAGTAGCAGTGATTACTAGTTTAGAAAAAGAGCTTTCTGTCTATGTGGAGAGCTTGGTGGCTACGGTGCAGCTGCCGTGTTTGCGGTGTGATAAGATTGCTGATGTCCTACTTGAGGGGGTTAAGACTGGTGAGCGTCAGTTTTTCATGCGGATTCCAAGTGAGCTACTGTCTGAAGATTTCCCAGAGGTATTTCGTATCAATAGGTCGGAGGCTACCATAGATATTGGTGAAATGCTTCGACAGGAAATTCTACTTGCCCTTCCCTCTCAGTACCAATGCTCTGGAGTCCACGTGGACGGGCAGGAGGATGTGGATGATGGACATAATCCTTTTGCGGGGTTAAAGGAGATGCTTGGGTAGGCCATTAGTTAATGAGTTTATAGTTAAGGAGTTAAGGTGGGTGCAATGCGCGTCATTCTAAACAAAGTAGTCATCAGAATAACGCGCATCATCCTGTCCTAAAGGATATATTCCAATAAAATACATTCAGGATGGTGGCACATTACAGGCTGGCCATATTTCCTATAGTGAAGCTTTTTTTATAGGCTATTTTTTGGCGTATAATTTTAATTTTACAGTACATGTTGACAATTTGTCAAACTGTCATACTATGCAATACAAAAACAAAAACACAAGTGGGGAGATTTTTATCAACTTGTGTTTTTCTATTATGCCAAAGAAAGCTCTATCACTCTATGTCACGGTTGTTCTTATGTTTATGGTGGTGTACTTTTTCTCGTCTTTGCCGGGTACTATGATGAAGGCGTTTGGGTATCATAGTGCAGATAATAGTGTGGGGTTTAACCTATTTGCGCCAGATGCATGGTTTTCTTTCTTTGATGCTGAGGTAGATAATAAGGCTTCTATCTCATGGAGTAACACAGCAGATGTTACCCAGCAGGATGTATCCTATGAGGTGAGTGTTGCAAGTATGGTGGATAGTGTGCGGTTTGAGGAGGTATCTCGTAGCCCAAATGCTACAGAAAAGGAGCACTACAAGTATTTGATTGGCTCTCTTTTTTCTACCTTTCCAGAGGCATTTACAGCACCATTGGATGATTTGACCTTTCGTGTTGATAGCAAGGGAAGCCGTGGACTTGCGGGTAGTCACTCTATGATATTGCGCACTGAGGGGGTTTCAGACCTCGAGCTACTTGCGGTGGCGACTCATGAGCTTGGACATGTGGTGGACCTCGGGGCCCTCACTGGAGTAAGCGGGCTAACCACAGAGTTTAAAGATGGCCACAAGGAGGTGTACTCTGATGATGTGAGCTTGAGCTATTATAGGATCTCTTGGCAGGATGATATGACCAAGAAAGAGGAAGCAGTATCGAGCGACTTTGTCTCTGGGTATGCTATGAGTGATCCCTTTGAAGACTTTGCAGAAAGCTTTCTCTACTATGTTGTCCATGGAAAGGAGTTTAAGAGGTTATCAGTGGGTAGTGATGCTCTCCGTGCCAAGTACAACTTTATGAAGTACGATCTATTTGAAGGAAAAGAATTTTTAGACAACGAGCAGTCATATCTCACCACGTCACTTTCAAAGCGTCCATGGGATGCTACCAAGGAGCCCTTTTTGATGGAAGATGCCATGCATGGAAAAAGATAGTAGGCAAAGCATTGGATTTGGGATCAGGTGCTGAAATACTAGTTGAGTTCTGAAATAGAGCACTGAGTCAATATTGTCTTGACGGAAGGTGCTTTATTTGTAATATGCCGCTACAATAGTAACAATATATATGTCAATAAGCAGGGAGCCAGATATAACTTTTTCCGAGGATACTGAGAGTGATACCCCAGATAATGAGGTGATGGAGTGCGTTATAGTGGAAGGTCAGGAGTACGTGCCCTATGAAGAGATCAAGAAAAGATATGGAATTTCCGTAAAGACGCTCACCACTTGGGTGAAAAAAGGTAAGGTTGCAACCGTGGATGGACCACCACATATGAAGGGATTACATGCTTATATGTCCTTAGCAGATGTTCAGTATATTATAGAGCTTCAGGGATTGGTGGAGCTTGAAGTACTACGGAAAAACATACAAGAGTTCACAGAGGAAAACTATGGTGGCACCAGTGCAGAGGTAGAGTTACTCTGTAGTAGAGGGTATGAGCAGGATATACGTGAAATATTTTATAGGGAGTGGATGGCTCATACTAGTCTAGAAAGCACTACGATCCCTATCAATCTGGCCTTTGCTCGCTTTACTCAAGATATCTATGGAGATATTCGGAAGTATCGGGTGTCATTGGAGGAGCTGGCTACCTATACCAATGATCGTATATTTGTCATGATCTCTGGTTCGTAGGAAGTTTTTTAAGAGATACTGCGTATTATACACAACTCCCCTGCGGCCATCACTGCTGCAGTCTCCACCCGTAGGATGGTATGAGGATAGGAGATGGTGGGTAGATTGCTAGTAAGGATGAGCTCTCTTTCTGCATCTGAAAACCCTCCCTCTGGTCCGATGAGTATTGAGGTGGGTGATGTAGAGGGTCTTTGATCTTCCCCCCGTTCAAACATGATGGCTAGATCTTGCTGCTCTACTGCGTGATCAAATGGTGTGACTGTAAAGTCTATGGTGGGGAGAAAAAACTTTTCACTTTGCTCTGCTGCTTCCTTGGCTATTTCATGTAGGCGGTATTGCTTAGTAGGGCTACTGAGTACTGCGTGCATGGTATCTTGTCCATGATCAGAGGAAAAAAATCTGAAATGGGTGATGCCTATTTCTGTGGACATTTTTATAATGAGCTCAATTTTTTTGAGGGGAATAAGAGGTAGCCACAGTGTACGGGGCGCGGGTGTTGCCATTGACTCTTGTTGTTGAATATCAAGAAGGGCCTGCTTTCTGTCGAGGGAGCGTAGGATGCAATAATACTTTTCTCCAGAGTTGTCTAAGATATTGATAGTATCACCTACTCGAAACCTCAGGACCTTTATCCACTGGTTGAGTGTGTCTTGGTGCTCTGAGGTGAGTGAGATGGTGTTATTATGTAGTAATGAATCCTGTATAAAAAATGAATGTATGGTCTTCATAGTTTTATTTTAATTCATAATTCGTTTCTTTGGAATGGAAAGAAGTATCTTTTTAGAAAATGTCGTATACTTTCCAGTGTACTTTCCCTCTATGACTTTGTGCCTGATGATATGTGAGATCACTGGCCCACGTATGGCTAGG
>JBBKXV010000035.1:0-1274 GCA_037969665.1 Candidatus Altimarinota bacterium | reverse complement strand
CCATTTGCATGTGACCTTGCGACGTAGGTTAAGGTTCAGTAAGGAGGCCACCCACACTAGTTTCCCGTGTCACCCCGGGATGACAGGGAAGGTATCATCATAGAACACCACACAAACAGCAGATCTACGCGACACCCATATGTTAAAAGAAAAACAGAGAAGAGTTACCACTATAGTATGATGAGAAACACATTACTCCATGACTTCATCTATACGACTTCTCACATTTTCCCGGGTCGGCCTTATACCAGTTCGCACACCATAAATCTGCACAATTTTTTCTGCGAAGACATCCATAGATAATGCTAGACTCCTCTTGTACTTACGAAGGTACTCTACATCATCTCCATCTTTTTCCTGAAAGGGCATTGCACTATATTTGGAAGCATACACGTTATACAACTCCACAAAAGTTTCAAAACGCCATTCTTGCTTAGCACGGTAGTTTTGACTATCAGGAGTCCCTAGATTAAATATACCCATAGTGTTCATATAGAAAATTATTTGACTGTGTTATAATATATACTTTCACTTATGCAAGTTTTTTAACAAAAAACCTCCAGGCCTTACCACTGGAGGCATGAGGAAATATCATATACACAATGCAGCATGCACCACAAAAATGATGTCACGCACCAACTCCACAACTTCTAATTGACCCTAGCATACAACCTAGGATAGTTCGCAGGATCGTATGCCGCAAAATTATCTGGATTTCGGCAAGGGTATAAGCAATCCATGATCATTTCATGAAAATCAGCAAACTGCTTAAAAACTAGTGGGGCACTTTCCAAAGAGTACTCTTCACGCAAACACTCGCGCCATAAACGCTTGGCTAACACAGTATACTTTGCCTCCTCACCCATCAATTTTCTAAAATAGTATGCATATATCACCTGCACAAAGAGGTAAGCGTGGATATCGCCATAGAGCTCCTTTATGGATTGCATATACACATAAAGATCATCCTCAGGCTTTTTAGTACGCAAACACATAGTGAGATCTGCTATAGCCTTTCTACCTGCGCTATCATGCGACATGGCATCCAATAACTCTTTCACAGACGCAAACCGTGCAGGGTGGTATTTGTTGATAACCTTTTTATCAAGCAAAGCTAGATCCACACGTCCTTCCAATATTATTCCTTTCGTCATAGCATTCTTTTCATTATAATACAAAAACAGAAATACCAAATAATTACTTATCTGTAAAGCACATGAAAAAAAGTCTCACCGTCAACGTCAGAGGAGAGTTCAATGAAATAGAATTTGAAA
>JBBKXV010000034.1:0-6356 GCA_037969665.1 Candidatus Altimarinota bacterium | reverse complement strand
TTCCTCAACACTTCCAATACATCATTGAGTCCTATGAAAAACACTCAGAACATCGGGTATCCTACCTGCATCAAGTTTGTAATTCACTACTATGTGGGTTTATTGATATCTGTGAAAACTACTGGGCAGGCGGTGTAAGAAAAGAGCAAGCACTTAGCTCGGTTGAGACTTATAAAAGGCTGATTAGGTTATACATTCAGTTTGACGATAAACTAAATCAAATATAGTCAGGGTGAAGGTGCCTATAAGCTCATTTATGGGGTATTGAGAAAATCAGACACAAAGCCTTTCACAGTTAAGCTATGTATCACGCCCCTCAATAAGTAATTGTTGACAAAATTAATAGTGTATATCCTACCTCCCCTCTTTATTGATTGTATAATATTTTTCTCTTTTAGCGCTGTCATCATTCTAGATTTACTTACAGAAGCTGTTATTCCAAAATGATCAAGTTCCTGAGCTTTCATTGTCATATCACTTTTACCAATAAGGTACTTTAAGATCCTGTACTCCATTTCTGTAATGTTTTCTCTATCATATGCAAATTTTAGAGTAGGAAGTAGTATACTGCCACGAACATACTCTGTCTTAAGTAAACTATCTATTTTCTCTATCTCATTTTTTAGACCTAGTAAGAAGTACTCTGACCATGCCAAAAGATCCCTATCTGTAAGTGAGTCTGCTGTACTTAGCATCCTACAGTACTTACTTCTGTCAGCATAAAATACAACTGAAGGATTTAATATCCTCCCTTTTTTCACTCTAAAACCAAGCTTAATTAAAAGTGCATAGCTAAGTAATCTGCCCATTCTTCCATTTCCATTATCGTAGGGATGAATATACTCAAAACGATGGTGAGCAAGTGCTACCATAAGCAACTGATTTTGCTCTTTTTGTGGTGCATTAAGAAAATCAAGAAAACCCTGAAAATAGTCAGGTAGTGCAACATAGTCAGGTGGCCTATGATTAGAAACCGTTACATTTTCAATCCTCAACTGTCCTGGTCGACTTGATCCTTCTCTAACAAGGTCTTTGGTAATAATTTTATGCAGTTCCGAAAAATATGCTCTATTGAGCTCTGTATTTTCATCTGTATTATCTTCGATAAACTTAATCCCTTGATCCAAGTTTACCAACTCTTTTTGAGACTCTTTTTTGTTTGGGCTCCTTTCAATTATTCTTTCTACATACTCTGATAGCGTAGTGTTATTACCCTCAATTCTAGCTGACCCAAGTGTCTCCAATATCTGAAATATTTCTTTCAATTGAAAAAAGATATGAGCAGGGACCTCTCCATACAGCTCTTTTGATCTCAACTTTTCTAAATCAAGTATCACTGTTGCTAAGTGACTTCCCCAATCTGGTTTGGGTATCTTTACTTGTATACTCACTTCAATTTACTTTTAAAAATTTAAACCACTACTTAACATTATTATACCAAAAGTGCTTTATATAAGCAATTATTCATTAACTCTACAAAAAGTACTACTTATCAACATGCCAATTAGCTACTTAACTGACGGAGGCCATTACATCTTTTGTGACTTCGATCTCAGCTGCCCACCTACCCATCCCTCACCACCTCCATAAATACCTTCCCAAACTTCTTAAGCTTTGCCTCCCCCACTCCATGAAGAGCCAAAAACTCCCTATCAGTGGTAGGTTTCTTAGCCGCCATATCGTAAAGCGTCTTATCACCAAAGATCATAAAGGGAGGTACTTTCCCCTTATCTGCAAGCTCTCTTCGCAGTGTGCGAAAGGCCTCAAAGAGCTCCTCATCATAGTCACCAGTAAAGGCCTTTTTCTTTGGCGTACGTTTTGCTTTTTCCTTGCGTATGAGTGGGATATCTACCTGTAGCCTCTCTTGCAACATAGTCCGCCCCTTGGGGGTAATAATAATAACTGGATACGTATCACCCTGACGCTGGAGCACACCTTCTTGCTCAAGAAACATCATAATAGCAACCAACTGAGACTTGGTAAAGTCCTTGCCAATACCGTACACAGAGAGCTCATGATGCCCGAGCTCTAGTATTTTTTTCACCTTTGAACCAAGCAAGACTTGCACCACATGCATCCGTCCAAATCTATTGCCCGTCTTGATCACCGCAGATAGTATCTTTTGTACAATCTCCGTACCATCCTGCATTTCCTCCTCCTGGAGACACCGATCACACACCCCACAGGTCTCCTCAACTCGCTGCTCCCCAAAGTATTCAACGATCTTTTTCCAACGACATCCTCTATGCTCTGCAAACTCTGTGATAGCATTGAGCTTTCGTTGTGCTGCATCCTTTTCCACTGGGTTTGCCATCATATTCATAAAATACTGATGTTTGTTGGTATCTCCATACGAGTAAAACAACACACACTTACTAGGGAGACTATCTCTACCTGCTCTTCCTATCTCTTGGTAATACCCCTCGAGGTTTTTTGGCATAGTGTGATGGATCACCAACCGTACATCTGGCTTGTCTATACCCATCCCAAAGGCCACTGTGGCTACGATGGTGGTGACTTTATCTCGTATAAATCGCTCTTGGTGTTTTTCTCTATCCTCCTGACTGAGTCCTGCATGATATGGCAAGGCTCTATGACCTTGTTTTGTTAACTTTTTTGCTATCTCCTCCGTATCCTTTCTTGAAAATGCATAGATGATAGTGGACTGCCCGCGGTGCTCCTCTAGCAACTCTAGTATTTTTTCAAAGGTTTCGTCCTTGTGCTCAACCTGTATATGTAAGTTGTCACGGAAAAAGCTGGAAAGAAATACCTGAGGTGCCTTGAGCTGTAGCTGATCACAGATATCTTGTTTGACCAAATCCGTTGCAGTGGCAGTCAGTGCAATAATAGGAACTGTTGGAAAGGTACTCCGTATGTATGCTAGGCTCGTATAATCAGGCCTAAAGTCATGTCCCCACTGAGAGATACAATGGGCTTCATCCACAGCCACCAAGGATAACTTCAAGCTCTCAAGCTCCCTTTGAAAGTAGGTATTTGCTAGCCGCTCTGGTGAAATATACAACAACTTAATACCCCCACCTTTCACCTGTCCCATGATATCCTCCTGCTCCTCATGTGAAAGGGAAGAGTTGAGGTATGCTGCGGCAACGCCGTTGGAACGCAGGCTATCCACTTGATCCTTCATCAAAGAAATCAGAGGGGATACCACCAAGGTCACTCCTGGTAACAGTAGTGCTGGTATTTGAAAACAAAGAGACTTTCCACCTCCTGTAGGCATGAGCACCACTGTATCTTTTCCCTCTAGTACATGAGTAATAATTTCCTCCTGCTGAGCCCTAAATGTATCGTAACCGAAATTTTCCTTTAAAATTGTATACATAACTGCCTATGAAAATAGTATCTACAACATACAAGCATTTATGTTTTTCTCAATGCCGTAATTGGTGAACATGTTGTAGATAAAAAACTACTCCATGCCATCTAGCTTAGCCTGAGCCTCTATCCAGCTAGCCTCTAGCTCTTCTGCTTTTTTATGTAAATACTCAAGCCGCTGATTTTTTTCCTGTGAAAAGTTTGCATAGTGCACTTCAAACCACTGTAAAATTTCATTTTTCTCCTCCGTCACTTTTTCTATCTGCCGCTCTACCTTTTGTACATTCTTTTGCAACTCACGTCGTAGGATACGCTTTTGCTTTTCTTCCTCCTTGGTACCTGTTTTCACTGAGGTGTTTTCTTTTTTTACCACACTTTGGCTGTCAATGCGTTGCTCCACCACAGAGACATACTCTTCATAGCTACCCAAATACCTCTTAGCTGCGCCATTACGCACCTCTACTATACTACTTGCAAGTAGCTCTACAAAAGTACGGTTATGGCTTACAAAGACCACCGTAGTAGGCGTAGTATCTAGAGCATTGGCTAAGGCCTCCACGGTCTCAAAATCAAGATGATTGGTAGGCTCATCCAAGAGCAATACATCATTTTTTTGTAAGAGCAATCCTGCTAGACAAAGCCGTGCCTTTTCTCCACCACTCAACACGGAAATAGTTTTTTTAAGAGCCTCATCTTTAAACAAAAAGTTCCCCGCCATTTCAAAGATATCCTGTGGAGTAAGCTCAGGAGCTGCGATGCCCTCGAGATATGACTTCACATTATCCTCAGGATCTAGCATAGTCATCACATGCTGAGCATAGTAGCCAAGTTTTACTTCGGAACCTAGTCTCATACTACCTCCTAGAGAAGGTATCTCTCCTACAATAGTCTTGAGCAATGTTGTCTTTCCGTGTCCATTGTCTCCCAAGATGGCAATATGTTCTCCGCGCTGGATTTCGAGGGATACATCTTCCACCACCTTGTGTGTACCGTACCCTAGGTCCATGTGCTCTATCTGAAGCGCCATTCCCTTTTTTACCTCAATCTTAGGTATCCTGATGGAGGCAGTGCTCATAGGATGCAGGATCTCAATGGTCTGTAGTTTTTCCATCTGCTTTTTCTTGGACTGAGCTGCAGAGGCCTTGGACGCCTTTGCTCCAAACCTTGTGACAAATTTTTGTAAATGAGCTTTTTCACGCTCTATCTTTACATTTGTCTTTTGTTTCAGCTCTAGTTGTTCTTCTTTATACCCCAAATACTCCTCCAATGACTGTGGAAACTTAATAATCTTGCCATGCTCTACCTCCACTGTAGAGGTACAGGTCTGTTTGATAAATTCACGATCATGAGAGATGAGCATAAATCCACCATTGTAGTTTTTTAAAAATCTCTCCAATAGGATTTGGGTACTTAGGTCTAGATAATTGGTAGGCTCATCTAATAGCAGGAGGTTTGGCTCCTTTAACAGCATATTGATAAGCTTGACTCGCATCTGATATCCTCCCGCAAAGGAGGTAATAGGTTGGTAGAGCATGTCTCCCTTTAGCTCAAACTGTCCTGCGGTCTTTGCACACTCCCAGTCTTCTCTCCCCGACTCACGCATAAGAAACTCCATAATAGTCTCACCATCCTCAAAGGTATCATGCTGAGTGAGGTACCCGACCCTAGCATTGGGATACATTTGCACTTCTCCTGAAGTGATCGCCTCCTCCCCAACGATAATTTTAAATAATGTGGATTTACCAGCTCCATTACGTCCCACAACAGCCACTTTTTCTTTTTCTGCGATAGTCAGACTCGCATCCTCCAGAATAATATGGTTATCGTATGCCTTATTGATATTTTTTACTTGTAGTAGTGTTGCCATAGTAAAAGAATAGTAGCGTAAACTGAGTAAAGCGAAAGGGAACTTGTATGAAAAACCTCATATATCCTTCTGACACTGAAAAGTTGTTATCCAAATATACAAACAGACTTTCCTTGCAGTGAAACGCGTACCTCATATAGTTAAGAGTGAGCTATCATGTTTCCACTATAACCATATGTTGCATACTGAAGATACCACAAGACAGATTTCATCACTCCTACGTGCAAATCAGAGCCGATCCTATAGCATTAGGCAGATACAGGAGTCTATCTATATTGAGGCTGACTACGAGAGAGTTACCATGCACACCAACAAACTCCTCGATGATGGCACTATTGTGCTTGAGTCAAACCACAATGAAGCCCGTTTTCGATACAACCTTACAGAGGTATATGCATACCTAGATATTCCCTACTTTAGAAGAACACAACGCCACTATTCTAAACAGTTTTTACGTGACTATATCCCAAATAAAACGCCGTTTCTCACACAAACAGATACAGACACCTTGCTCCATTGTAACCAAGGGCTATTACTTTCCACTGACTTTTTACGGGTAAACAATCAACTATACCAAGAGCTCCTCATAGACTTTTCCTACGGTTCTTCAAAATTGGATGGCAGCACATACAGTTATCTTGATACCAAGGACCTCCTCAAGTATGGACGTACCAGGTCTTATACCAACACACCAGAAGATATAGTCATTGCTAATCATAAACATGCATTTCACTATATCATCAGCCACAAACATACCATCGACCTTACTAGCAAGACACTACGACACCTCCATGCTATTCTCGGACAACATGAGGTACCTCAAGAGTATTTGGGCACCGTGCGCAAAGAAGAGATTATCATTACAGGATCCAGCTATAGACCTCCCCGAAAAGCCAATTTCCTCAAAAAAGAAACAACTATCTTTCTAGAAAAACTACAAGCCATATCCAACCCTTTTGAGCAATGTTTTTTTATACTGACTTTCTTGCCCTATTTACAGCTCTTTGAGGATATCAACAAAAGAACTTCACGAGCATTTTGCAATATCCCACTCATTACTAAAGGGCTTATTCCCTTTAGCTTTCTTACTGTTGAAAAAAATGACTATGCTAACGGCTTGCTCGCCATATATGAGCTCAGGCAACCTGAGCTTCTT
>JBBKXV010000033.1:0-1051 GCA_037969665.1 Candidatus Altimarinota bacterium | reverse complement strand
CTACATCTCCAAAAAATAATCCAATAGCAGTGGGGAGAGATCTATTCCAAGATTTTCTCTCACTGACTTGATCTGTGCTCTACCATTGTACTCTATAAAAAAGTACTCTCCTGTTTTTTTGATTCCTACATCCAGACCTAAAAACGTAGCTCCCACCTCCTTGGTAATACGCAGCGCATCATCAATGATAGCTTGATCCAGCTCTACCTCATGGGAACATCTCACTGAGACTCTATTTCCCTTTTTTATACTCACCGTACGCTCCACTGCACTGATCATCTGATCTCCCAAGATATATACGCGGATATCCTTTGCGAGTGGAAAGTACTGCTGAAAGACATATGCAGCACGGTCATTATTTGCAAGAAACCCCTCAAGCTCCTCCTCGGTATACACGATAAAGTTATTTTTACTCCTCGAGCTAATTCTCTTTCTTACTATCAAAGGAAATGAATGCTTTGCATCTCTAGCAATATCCACGAGCGGGCTATGAGGTATACCTCTGAGTTTAAAAAAGTGAGTCTGGTATAGTTTATCCTCTAACTTGAGAAAACTACTACTCAGCATATCTTTATTAATGATCTTTTGAGGAGTGTATTGCTCTAAGAGGATTTCCACCACCGCTTGGTAGTTTTGCTCAATATTGTTGGCAGTGAAGGGCAACGCCATACAGAGGATGGTATCCTGGTCTATCCCAAGATTAAATAGCTCATGGTAATCCCCTATGAGATCTTCATAATTCATATACCTAGAATCCAATCCCCTCCTCAATGCTTCTTTATGAAGGTATTTAAACGTATTATCTGAACGTGCCTCGAGACAAAAGAGCTTGGACATGCAAAAAAGATATGGATAACATATTTATGGTTATATCTTGTTTTTTTGTATGGGCAATGTTTTTTGAAAAACACCTTCTGCATTTCTCTGGAGCCACCAACCGGGATCGAACCGGTGACCTCACCCTTACCATGGGTGCGCTCTACCAACTGAGCTATGGCGGCTTGTTGTTGAGTTTATTTCAACAGATGCAGTGTACGGAGGAGTGTAGAAA
>JBBKXV010000032.1:0-1272 GCA_037969665.1 Candidatus Altimarinota bacterium | reverse complement strand
GAGTGGTATGGTCACTCCTTGTCCTAGTTGCTCTCGTTGATGCTTCAACTTTTTCGATAACTGAGCATGCTGGAGGAGATACATTTCTTCAAAAGCCATTCTCTTTTTTGCTCGCTCCAACTCTTGCACTTTAGTAGGAAAATGCAGCTCTTTGATCGCCTCTGCTCTTGGCATCAACTGTTTTCTTTTGACCACCTCCTCAGGGAGCACTTCGATATATTCTGTGATAGCTGCCTTTACTATAAGGATTTTACTGCGAAACCAATCAGTGGATAGCTTATCTACCTCAGGGTATACAGGCACTACCTTTCCAAAATGTAGAAGCTTACCATCTCGTCCTGGGTACTCATGTTTGGGAGACATAAAGGAGAGCGTCCCATATTCATGGCGGAGTTTTCCTGATATGACCATCTTTCTATTTTCTTTGAGTTGTGAGGCAATGTACTGCTGATTAAACCACACTGCCTCTGCCTCTCCTCCCTCTTCATCCACAAATCTTGCCTTGATGAGTTTATGTCCCCGCTTGGTTTGTATTTTTTCTATATCATGCAGAGTTCCCCACACCGTAACAATATTTTTTATATCTGCTTTCGCCAAGGTAGAAAAATTGGAATGATCTTCGTAGGTACGAGGGAAGTGACTCAATACATGACCTACACTATGAAAACCCGCCTTTGCTAACAAAGTTTTAAAATGTGGGGTTGTCTTTACGTAGTCAAGGAGTGGGTCGTGCAACATAAGGGTTGGTCTCAACATCATAACTTTCCTGTAGCATATCTACTTGCTGTTTACAGTGCAAGACAAAGAATCTCTACCTTGAAAAGGAGTACTTTTTGACTTTTCTGTACTTTTTTCTATACTCCAGGTGCAATTTATACGCAACAAATATATGTATCCAATCCTATTCCGCTACGGAGACCTGATTATTACTTCCTTTGGAGCTTTACTCACCTTAGCGTTTCTTTCCTTTATTATAGGGTTAATAAGATTTACGCCACGCAGAGAGCTTTCCATGAGTTTCTTTGCTGAGCATATACTCTCACTTTGTCTTGGAAGTTTCCTAGGAGCCAAGGTGTTGTACTGGATATTTGACTACGAGTCTCTCATCCCACTCCTAGTGGATAATGTCAAGGCAGGTCGGTTTCCCTCTGTATTCAAGCTACTCTTTAATATTGAACAATTCTATGTTGTTGGGGCAATCATTGTCTTCCTGACTCTTCTATACTTCTATACAAAAAAACATAAGCAATCCATGCTCTCCTGGGTAGACTG
>JBBKXV010000031.1:0-1698 GCA_037969665.1 Candidatus Altimarinota bacterium | reverse complement strand
GACTATTTCTTACCCTTTGGTACCTTAGTTTTATTGACCTGTGTCTTACGGCACTGGTTACAATACTTTTTCTTTTCAATCTTTTTCTCTGCCTTTGCTCCTACCTTACTTGTATGAGTGATCTTATTACATTCAGTACAATGCCACACCAATGGTATTTCAACTCCCATGCTATTAATTTTTTAAATACAACGATGAAACTATACAAAGATCCTGAAAAAAGACAAGATCCTTTTCTAAAAACTATTTAATACGATACCTCTCTTTGAGGGTTTCCACTGCAGCCACTGCCATATGTCTCCCCTTGCACTCCTCTCCACCACAGGTGAGTTCACTGTAGTTTTCTTCAATATCAAACTCCTCAGAAAGTAAGGTCAATGTCTTACACTCTCTACAATACGTAGCCAAAGGGCCTTTGTTAATATCGATTGGTGGTGTCATATCGTTGTCTGCCATACTTTGAAGTACGCGATTGACCTCTGCCTCCATCTCCTCTGGCGTCATGGATGAGTCCTTATCTTGCATGATTTTTTATTAGAAAAAGTACCCACAAAACCTACAGGAAGGTCATGAGAAGTCAAGAAAGCCACTGTATTATTCACCACCCTTTACTTGCTTTAAAATCCTCATGGCAGCCTCCTCTTCTACCTTTTCTTCATAAACCAATTGATGAATGGACTGCGCCATAGTCATCATGCCACTGGCGGCAGAAGTAGAAACAATATTTGGGATCTGATGTGTCTGTCCCTTTCTGATGAGATTTGCCACTGCTGAATTATTGATTAATACTTCTGTAGCAGGCACCACCTTACCATCCGTTGAAGGAAGTAACATTTGCCAAACCACGGCTCTCAGTATTTGGGATAATTGTACTCTTACCTGCTCTTGTTTACTTGGAGAAAAAGCATCTACAATACGATCTATAGCATGCTCTACCCCCGCTGTATGCAATGATGCCAATACCAGTGTCCCCGTTTCCGCCGCAGTGATGGCCAGCTCAATAGTTTCCAAATCGCGCAGCTCTCCGAGAAGGATCACGTTGGCAGCCACACGAAGTGAGCTTTTGAGCCCCCGCTGAAAGGTAGCAGTATGCATCCCAACTTCACGTTGCTCGATGACAGACTGTTTATTGTTGTATATATACTCGATGGGATCCTCTATGGTGACAATATGCTTGTTGTGATGCTCATTGATATACTCCACCAAACTCGCCATGGAGGTACTCTTTCCACTTCCCATACTTCCTGTGAAGAGCACTAACCCATGTGGCAAATCAGCAAAGGACTGAAATTGCTCCTCTGGAAGAGATAACTCAGCAAAGGTAGGTATATGTGTGTTGACCACACGAAGTACACAAGATGGACCTTTTATCGTAAAGAAAGCATTGGCACGAAATCTCCCCACCCCCTCAACCTCTGCTCCAAAGTCCACGTCCTTTTCTTTTTTCATATGAGCTATAAAACTCTCATCATGAGGGCTAGAAAGAAAGCCTAGGAGCTCCCACATGGACTGCTCTGTAAAGACTGGGTAACTCTCTTGCGTTGCCCATTTTCCATAGATCTTATACACAGGATGCTCCCCCACCGTGCATACAATGTCTGAAGCATGCATGGTGATGGCGCTCTGTAGGATGTCTTTTATCTGTGCTTGGCTATCCATGACGGTGGCTCTATGTACGTAAATCTATCTTGTCAGTAT
>JBBKXV010000030.1:0-1383 GCA_037969665.1 Candidatus Altimarinota bacterium | reverse complement strand
ATTCCTAAAGCACCTTTATTGAAAGCTCTGAAAATCGCATGGTCCACCAGAACCAAAGTGCCTGGAGCTTCTACTTTAAACTCAACAATTGCTGCTCCACCTGCTGGAATAAGCGTAGTTTGCACATCGTGGTTGATCAATTTTCCACCTTCCACATACACTTTGTCGAAGATCTCTCCAATCACGTGGAAGGAAGAAGTCAAGTTTGGTCCACCATTTCCTACATACAATCTGATCGTTTCTCCTACTTCAGCTGTGATGGCATTATCACCAGTCAAGGCATCTGTCTTACCGTTGAAAACAACATAATCAGCATCTTCATCTATTGCTTTTTGCATGTCAAATGGTTGCAATCCTGGGTCTCCATTTTCTCCCTTGGTATAGAAATCACCCTGCATGATGTAGAACTCTTTATCCACTTTAGGCAAACCCCCTGCTGGTTCCACTAGGATCAAGCCGTACATTCCGTTAGCAATGTGCATTCCCACCGGCGCAGTAGCACAGTGATAGACATACAATCCTGGGTTTAGCGTTTTGAATGAGAAGGTAATCTCATGGCCTGGTGCTACGAATGAAGAAGATGCTCCTCCGCCTGGACCAGTCACCGCGTGAAGGTCAATATTGTGTGGAAGTTTGTTGTTAGGGTGGTTTTTAAGAGTAAACTCCACTTCATCACCTACTCTAGTTCTAATGAAACTGCCTGGAACTGTTCCTCCAAATGTCCAGTAAATGTAACTGACACCATTTGCCATTTGGCCTTCCTCCTCCAAAATCTCCATGTCCACAATTAATTTTTTTGCTGGGCGACTACCTATTGGATCAGGTACATATGGAGGGCTCGTCAGTTGAGCATTCATTTCTCCTTGTACCTCGATGTCCATGGAGCTTTCCCCATTTTCATGGCTGCTACCACTGCACCCTGCTAGCGATACAATCACAGCTAGAGTCAGGGTTTTCACTAATCTACTTACTAATCGATAGTTCATAATCAATCGTTTTATTTGGACACTTATTAGAGATATTACACTACAGTTCAGGTATAAAGTGTTCATTAGTTTTTTGCTTTCTAACTCTTTCTTAAAACTGCTGTAACTATTAGTTTTGTTGCTCTGATTAAAGGACAAAAATATCCGCTATATAAACAAGAAAAACCGACTAATATGAGTCGCCAATATGACTTTTATCATATTTTCTACCTTCCTTTTAAACTAATCCTCCTCTACGATCACTTCTACAACTCGTCCTACTTCTCCTGTATCAAGCATCACTTTGATTCCATGAGGATGGGTAGGTGAGGAAGTGAGTATTTTCTTCACAAAACCTTCTGTAAGTTCACCTGATCTCTGGTGATGCTTCTGTACGATTGTGACTTCGCTATCGATT
>JBBKXV010000029.1:0-2224 GCA_037969665.1 Candidatus Altimarinota bacterium | reverse complement strand
TATCTGTACATTGTAGAATATAGAGGTACCACATAGTTATTTACTACACTGATTCATAATTCTTTCATATTCTACTACACTTTGTAACCAAGAAAACTCCTTTCTAGGTCGTGATGTATATTTCCCCATGCTTGCATCACATAATGCACTAGCCAAGGATTCGCTAGAACCTGCCTGTGTAAATACAACCCTCCCACTTACTACCTCAGGCAAGGAGTCAACATTTGAAATTACCACGGGTATTTCCATAGAGCAAAACTCAGCCGCACTAAACCCAAAGCCCTCTGTCTGTGATGGCACCACCCCGACATCAGCCATGGAAAAATGATCAGCAACATCTGCCCTGGGTACGGAGTCCAGTATAGTAATATCTTTGGCAAGGCCATGCTCATCTATATAGTTCATGGCCTCAGTATACTTTTCTTGTGGTCGTTTACTTAGCATAAGTACCATATGAAAAGACAATTCATCTTTTTTCTGTACTATAGTCAATGCCTCAAGTAATACTCCTAACCCTTTGAAGTACCCTGGCCGCCCTGCAAACATCATCACCTTTTTATCCATAGGAATACCATATTTCCTTCGTAGCTCCATGTTGACCCCGCGGGGAGAAAATGTGACATGATCAAGGCCATTATATATGACGTGGAGCTTTTCTTGGTTCCGTATCTTTTTCGAAAGGTATGTCTTGGTACTTTCAGACACACAGATGTATCCATCATACAGTGGGAAAAGTGCAAGCCACTCAGAAATATAGAGCAAAAAAGCTCTTGGCCATGAAAAACCAAGAGAAAACCAACGCTTACCTATATACTCGTGGACGATGATATATGCTTTTTTTCTGCACAACACTTTTACTATCAAAGTAAGAATCGATGAACTATACAAGGAGGTCAGTAGAACATCAGCTTTTTTTGCCTCTCCCACGGCCTTGCTCAAACCAAAAAATGGAAACAACATCCGCCCCCATGAATACACCTTTTTTACTATAACGCCACCCTGAAGTCCCTCCTGACTGAGAGCACCTTCTTTATTGGTAAGCACGGTAATACTATGTCCCCGACGAACTAAACCCTCACAAACATTACCATATACCGCCTCAGCACCTCCCACATGAGGAGGATAAAAATCAAAAATAGCAAAAACCTTCATAACAGTCGGGATATATGACTAACCAAACACCAAGCCCTTAACTTTTAACTCCTTAACTTTTTACTGCTCAACTCTTTCTCCCGCACGTATGCTGTGGCTTCAAACCATGTCTCAAAGGTACCTGTATCCAGCCAGGCACCCTCTATAAAAGCAATGTCCAAACTCCCTTCGTCCATATACTGCTGATGGATTTCTGTAATCTCAATCTCACCTCGAGCAGATGGTTTTACTTGCTTTGCCTTATCTATACATGAGTTGTCAAACATATATATCCCAGCAATTGCAAAGGATGAGTCTGGGTTTTTTGGTTTTTCTTCTATTCTCGTCACTTCTCCCTGCTCATTAAATGTAGCAATACCATACCGCTCTGGATCAGGAACTTCTTTACAAAAAATACGACCTCCCCCAGTAAACGTTTGCACATATGCAGAAAAGTCTTCGTCAAAGTAATTATCTCCTAACACCATGCAGACATCATCCGCACCTATAAATGTTTCTCCTATGATAAACGCCTCAGCCAACCCCTTCGGCTCATCCTGAATCTCATAGGTAAACTTTGCCCCAAATTGCCTTCCACTACCCAGCAACCGTAAAAAATCACCAGCATAGTCAGGAGCAACTATAATTAATATTTCTGTAATGCCAGCAGCGATCAGTGTTTCGATGGGATAATAAATCATTGGTTTATTATATATTGGCAACAACTGCTTACTTGTTGCCTTGGTAAGTGGAAAAAGACGACTTCCCGTACCACCTGCTAGTATAATTCCTTTCATGATAATTGTATTATGTACCACTACCACCCTAAAGAAAATACCCAAAATTGCAAGGTATACATGGGGCAGTCTGCACAAGTGCGGAAAAAATTTCATAGCCTTTCCTAGCATGGTGACAAAAATCAAGCTACTGTATACATATTGTATTCTAAACACTGCTATGAATGTCAAAAGTATCCTCATCAAAGCTGGTTTTTCCTCTAAAGAGATTGATCTTTACCTCATAGGGCTTGGTCTGGGTGCAAAGCCTGCAAGTATTATTGCCGAAAAGGCAGGTATGAACCGAGTGACAACAT
>JBBKXV010000028.1:0-1752 GCA_037969665.1 Candidatus Altimarinota bacterium | reverse complement strand
TCGGTGAAGCCCTTTTTGCCTCGGTTCGGTTTAGGTCGAGCGAGATCTATTTCGTTGTGGGCCACATTGAAGTCACCACAAAAGATAACCGGCTTTTCTTGCTGGAGCTGGTTCATGTACTCCAAATATGCCGGGTCCCACTGTTGACGCATCGGAATACGCGAGAGGTCATCTTTAGCATTTGGAGTATAGACGGTACTCACGTAGAAGTGTTCAAACTCTACTGTCAGCACGCGACCTTCTTTGGTAGTGTCACCGTACTCATCTATGAGTTGATACTTTGCTTCTATACCCTCTGGTATACCGACCAATACTGCTTCGGGCTCTATTTTGGTGAAGATAGCCGTTCCAGAATACCCTTTTTTCTCTGCTGAGTGCCAAAACTGCTCATACCCAGGTATTTCTGTAGTAAATTGATCTGGTTGGGCTTTTGTTTCCTGTATGCACAGTACATCTGGCTGATGTTTCTCAATAAAAGGAAAAAGAAGCTCTTTTCGCTCCACCGCCCGAATACCGTTCATGTTCCACGAGTATATTTTCATATATATGAGTATACAAGATATGTAAAAAGCCGCATCCATACTTTGATGCGACTTTTGAAGTTTTTTACCGGCCACTGCTGATGCCCACGTGTGACACATACAGATTAGTAAGTTGTCTTGTGCCTGAGTGTGGATGATTCATTCGCCAAAACATACGAGAGGCATGACGCCGTGAACGTTTCTCTTTTGGAACTAACCAATCAAACCAGGAGCTGCTTTTGATAAATTTCCATTCGTGCCAGAGACATTCCTTCAACCATTTCTTCCGCCATGCTCGCTCTTTAGCATCAGTCGTAGTGTAGGGAATAGTTCGCCACCAACGTCGTAATGGGCGTTTGATAGTTAACCACCATTTTGAGAACTTTATTGAAAGAACATTGATATCTAGCATTTCTCTCTCCCAAATTGCTATTTGTGTTCATACTACTACAAAGAATCCTAAAGTGAATGGTATTCGTCATATATTCGTAGTAGGTAAGTAATGGTCAAAATCTCAACTCGTTCGCTGATTACATTCGTCAGTACTGGAATACTTGCGCTCATCGCTGTATATAGCTGGGTATATACCTATTATTACTATCAAATACATCATGACACTATATGGTTGAACGCTGAAAGCATTGTCCAAAAAATTACCCTGCCCATAAAGCTAGCCAAACTCAGTACGCAGGAGCCGCTCACCACATTGCAAATACCAGTCCTGGGAGTAACTCATGCACAAATAGCCGATACATGGGGAGCAGCTCGGTCAGAAGGCAGGAGTCATGAGGGAGTGGATATATTTGCCGCCCGAGACACTCCGGTATTTGCAGCGGCACCTGGCTATGTGGTGCGGGTAGGTGAAAATAACCTGGGTGGCAATATCGTATTTACGGTTGGGCCCGGGGGTGTTCGGTATTATTACGCTCACCTAGAACGTATCGCTGAGTATATAGAGGTCGGGACACCTGTTCATACCGATACTATCGTTGGCTATGTCGGCAATTCAGGGAACGCGGCCACCACACCACCTCATTTACATTTTGGTATGTATACCCAAGGTGCCCAGAACCCTTATCCGCTATTGATCAACAGACACTAGTACATTTTACTATTATCCCTATAATGGACGTATATGGAGATTCAATTTCTAGGAACCGGAGGAGCGTTTGATTTTCACAAAGGAAACTCAGCTGCAATCGTGACTCAGGGAGATGCACGCATACTTATC
>JBBKXV010000027.1:0-3660 GCA_037969665.1 Candidatus Altimarinota bacterium | reverse complement strand
TGCTATGAACCATTTTCCTGGTCATGCTGCTAAAAAATTATATATATTTCGTATTGTATACTGATTTTAGATCTTAAAGTCAAATAAGAAACTTTTTGTAAGAATGCTACATATACATGAGAACATTCTGAGCATAAGTACGAAAAACACTTTTCATGGTACACCTTATGAAAGAGACATTGCTTCAAAAGGTATACATCAGCAATAGTACATGTCATCACTACACACGGAAGCAATTACAGTGGTCCACATAAAATACACCTTGAATAATATGACCATATCTCTGCAGTAAAAAGTTGTTTACCTCTTGCTACTATACCCCCATGAGGTATATAGTCCAAAGGTACTCTAGATATCAAAGCATGAAAAAGCATACTCTACATCTTCTTTTAGGACTAACTCTTCTAGTCACATCTCTAGCACCTTGTGTAAGCATTCAGAGCGACCTCGGTCATGAAAATATACATCATGCCACATCAACAGACTGCAACAAACAGGATACTTCTCCAGCACCGTGTCACGCACTCATGGCAGCTACGCAAGAATATGTAGCAGTTACTAAAAGTGAGACAATCAGCACTGGCGTTGATGCCATTGCAAATACCTACCAGGTAAACCCGCCATACTCATACTGGCAAGATATTGCCGTATCCCACCATAAGAGCGAGCAGATGACATTACCCCTCCTCCCTCTCCACCTTCCGAGTACCGTTATGTTATTATAGTCACTTATTATATCTCTACCATATACATTAAAGATGGTAGCCTATTTTAAAACCTATATTAACAAGATGAATAAACAAGTATTATTTTTAGGAGCATGTCTCTCGGGAGTGTTACTCCTTAGCTCATGCAGCGCCACAATACAAAGTGAAGCAGCACTTGCTGCTAGTATGCAAAACACCCTAAGTAGTGGAGAGGTCACCATCGAACACAATAATATTGACCTTGGCGACATACCAATCATGGAAGGCACTGTAGATGCCACCTTTATATTTACCAACACAGGGCCAGAAGCACTTGCCCTCTTTAAAGGAGAAACAAGTTGCATGTGTACCAATGCGGTAGTGACAAGTGATAATGGAATAGTTTCTCCCACCCTTGTCATGTCTGGCCACGGTAGTATCGGAGGAGTGAGTGTCGATCAAGTACTACAACCTGGTGAGTCTGCTACACTCACAGCCACTTTTGACCCCCTTGCCCATGGACCAGATGCTCTAGGGACTATTAAACGAGATGTCACCATCAAAACAAACTCCAAGGCTACTCCCACTGTTTCTTTTTCCTTTCTTGGTAACGTTGTGAAAGCACTCGATAACACTATGAAAAGTGAGACAATCTCTCAAACAAATACTACTGAGCCTTTTACATTTTCTGAATCTACTCATGATTTTGGACTGATCAAGCAATCAGGTGGTAAAGTAAAGCATGACTTTGCATTTACCTACAATGGACAGACACCCATTACCATTACAGGGGTGCCCACAAGTTGCGCTTGTACCAGCGCCTCAGTAAACGTCACTACGCTACAACCTGGTGATCAAGGAATACTCGCAGTAACCTTTAATCCAAACCTCCACGAGGAGCCAAAGGGTAGGTTTTACAAATCTGTTTCTCTACTCACTGAGCCAAACCTTACTTCTATACCAGAGGTAAAGATATGGACAGAAATAGACCTCGACCTCGGAGAAAGTGCGTATGAATTGAAAGATAGCCATGATGAAGACTCTGAGGATAAGCATGCAGCTACCTACACATCTATTACACCTCAAAAGTTTATAGAGATGAATCAAAAAAAGGATTTTCTCCTTATTGATACACACATACCTGAGCAAGAACGTATCCCAGGTACAGATCTCTTTATACCCTACACTGACATCGCAACTCACTCAAAGCTACCCACTGACAAAAATGCAAAGATCGTGCTGTACTGCAGGAGTGGTGGGATGAGTCGCGCTGCAGCATACCAACTTGTAGAGCAGGGCTATACCAACGTCTTTGATCTTTCTGGAGGGAAAAACGAGTATGATAAACTACTATTGCCTAGCAAATAAGCATGTGAACATCTATTCTCCTTGCAAAAGTATACCCCTTGGGGGTATACTTTTTGTAGTATCTCTAATGTACATCATGTTTACCACTCAAAAAAAGAAAGCCCTAGCAAGGCTCAAAAAAGCCAAGGGGCAACTCGACGGGATCATCCGCCTTATCGAAGGTGATGCCTACTGTCCAAAGGTACTCACCCAACTCCTTGCAACTCAAGGTGCGTTGCGAGGAACAGCTTCACTTATCCTGGAGAGTCATCTCAACACCTGTGCAGCCAAAGGACTTGCCTCAGGAAACCCAAAAGACCGAGACAAGTTTATAACAGAGCTCATCAAGGCCTTTGAACTTTCACATAAATAATAGTATACCTTATGAAACATATCACTCTCAACATCCAAGGTATGAGTTGCGTTTCTTGCGTCTCAGACATCGAAGCAACGGTCAAAGCTATAGCTGGAGTACACAGCATACAAGTTAACTTTGCCACATCCACAGCACATATCAGCTATGACGCCCCCGCCAAAGTAGAGAGTATCATACAGGCAGTAAAAAGCACTGGCTACACAGCAACTGTTCACGGAACAAAAAGTACTATGCCAAGCCACAAACACAATCATAGTAGCTCCGAGTCCTCAAAGCTACTATCCCTGCGACTGTATAAAGTAGTTTTTGGAGCAATCATCTCCGTGGTGCTGATCTTACTAGATACCCTCCTCACCTTACCTAGTGAAGGAGTACTTGGCCTCATACTTACCTTGCTTGTACTTATTTTCACATCCAGAGAGTTTTATGAAAAAGGTATACCCTCTTTTCTCACGCGCGGGAGACCAAATATGGATACTCTAGTTGCTATTGGTATCTCCTCGGCATTTTTGTACTCTGCCTATGAAGTCCTCGCCATGCAAAGTGTACACTATTACTTCATGGACGTTGCCGTAATCTCCACCCTGGTGATGCTAGGTAGATACCTAGAAGCAAGATCAAAGGGAAAAGCCAATGAAGCCCTTAAAAAACTCTTAGAGCTTGGTGCAAAGGTAGCCCATAAAAAAGTAAAAGATGAGTTTATAGATATCAACGTAGAGGACATCACTCTTGGGGATGAGCTCCTCGTAAAACCAGGTGAAAAAATACCAGCGGATGGAAGTCTCCTTGAGGGAACAGCTGTCATAGACGAATCCATGGTTACAGGAGAAAGCATCCCTGTGGATAAGTCTGCTGGTGATACCCTCATAGGAGCCACCATCAATAGCACCACTAGCTTTACCATGAAAGCCACGGGAGTAGGTGACAATACCCTACTAGCTCAAATGGTGCGACTCATAGAACAAGCTCAGATGAACAAAGCTCCCATCCAAAAACTTGTGGACACCATTTCAAAGTACTTTGTCTGGGGCGTCTTAGTGATTGCTGTCATCACCTTTGTCTCATGGTATATGATCACTAGTAGTTTTACTGAAGCACTCTTGCCCACAGTAGCAATACTGATCATCGCCTGCCCCTGTGCCTTGGGACTAGCTACTCCTATGTCACTAGTGGTGGGATCAGGAAAAGGTGCAGAGCATGGGATCCTTATCAAGGATGCAAGTAGTCTAGAAAAGGTAGAAAAAATTGACA
>JBBKXV010000026.1:0-1316 GCA_037969665.1 Candidatus Altimarinota bacterium | reverse complement strand
ATTTATGGCAGAGGTAACAGTAAAGCAACTATTAGAAAGCGCAGTGCATTTTGGACACCACAAAACAAAGTGGAATCCTAAAATGAAAAAATATATATTTGGAGAGAAGGCAAAGTTGCATCTCATCGATGTTGAGCAAACAAAGCCATTGCTAGATAGCGCTCTTGCTGTGTTAGCTGAGGCTGCTCAGTCTGGAAAGACAATCCTTTTCGTAGGAACTAAACCGCAGGTAAGACACCTATTGGCACCTATGGCTAAGGAGCTTGGATTTCCCTATGTTGATCATAAGTGGATTGCAGGATTACTTACCAACTTTCCTGAGATAGAAAAGAGAATTGATCGTATGAAAACTATTCGAACAGAAAAAGATGATGGAACATTAGAAAAAAAGTATGTAAAAAAAGAAGTATCTAAGTATCTCAAGGAGCTAGCAAAACTTGAGCAGGATCTTGGAGGAGTAGAATCACTCAATAGAGTACCTGATCTACTATTTGTTGTAGATGCATATAAAGAAAGTAATGCAGTACTCGAAGCTAAGAAGTGTCGTATACCAGTAGTTGCTATCGCAGATACTAATGCTGATCCAGATAATATTACTCATATTATTCCAGGAAATGATGACTCTATAAAGTCACTTACTATGTTGCTCACGTTGGTGGCAGGAGTAACAAAAAAACCAGTAAAAAAAGCAGAGGTAAAGACAATGGCTCCTACTAAGAAAATGGCGTAAATGTCAGAGGAGTTGCCGCAGATTAATTACTAAAGAAAACGTATTATGAATATCAGTGCAAAGGATGTTATGGAGCTTCGAAAGAAGACAGGTGTTAGCATGATGGCATGTAAAAAAGCTCTTATAGAGACTGCTGGTGATGCTGAAAAGGCAATAGAGGTTCTACGAAAGAGTGGAGAGGCAAAAGCTATGAAAAAATCAGATAGAGAGACTACCGAGGGTGTGGTTGCTGCAGAGGTGAGAGGAACAAAGGGGGTTATGATTAAGATTTCATGTGAGACGGATTTTGTAGCTAGAAATGATGACTTTGTGGCACTTGTGAATAACATTGCAAATATTGCTTTTGAAAAAGGAGTAGAGGCTGCAAAGACTGATGGTGCTCCTCTGATAACAGAAGCGATCGCCCAGCTAGGTGAAAATATGGCTATTCAAGATATTGCTATGATTGAAGGTGAGGCACTTGGTGTTTATGTACATATGAATAACAAGGTAGGATCAATAGTCGCTTTTGAGGGAGGAAATCCAGGTGAGGAGATTGCAAAGGATCTTGCTATGCAAGCTACTGCAACTGCCGCTGAGGTTGTAT
>JBBKXV010000025.1:0-1732 GCA_037969665.1 Candidatus Altimarinota bacterium | reverse complement strand
CTCTAGCTTTTCTAAGAAGCTCTTGTCTCTCGTCTTTACTCAATTTACCTTTTTGAGACTTCTTATCTTGTAGCTCAACCTCTTTACCCGACCTCAGTATTTTCTTCATCTCATAAACAGAGTCAAGATCTGTTAAAGATTGGTAAGCCTTCTTTAAAGATGAGTCTTTAAAACTAACATTTACATCATAGGCTCTTAAAACAGATGACATAGTTTCGGGTATTGTTTTTGATCTCTTGCTACCAGCAACTATCATCTTTTTTATTTCCTCAGGTTTTGCGTTTACTGATTTCAAAAGATGTGTCATAAGACGCATTGCAATACCAGGGCAAAGGTCAAGGTCTGGGTTATCTATATAGTCTAAGGGAAGAACAATACATTTTCTCAGGAGCCACATCACTGAGGATTGCTTAACAATTATATCTTGACCAAACCGTGAAAAATCTGGGCTTGCAGTATACGGCTTGCTTTTTAGAATAGGTACTGGGGATCTGTGTACATATGACATAGCCTGCTCATACGCATTGATCTCTGATAGAGTAGGTTCTCTTAGCAATATCCAGTCATACCTGTAGGACACAATTATGGGAGATTGGTCCATAGTAAGAAGGGATAGTGCCCCCTCAATAAACTCTTGAGGAGGCACAGGGCTATGGTTATACTCAAACGATAACTCTGATAGCATTTCCCATACAGGTTCCATTATAGGTCTATAGCTTCACCTGTAGGAACATACCCAAGAACACCATTAACAGCTTGTACAAGTTCTTGATAGTGCATACCAAGAAGTGCACCTGGGTTGTGTACAGGTTCTGGATAGTACAAATGGTTTGCTAGAACATGGGCCAGAAGTTTTTCTGGGTCATCTTCCAGATCTGATGGGATCTCAGTTATCGGTGGGAATATCCAAACTACAGATAAAAACTTTCTAAAGTCTGATCTGCACACTGTAACTATAGCAGCACCGTGTTCCTCAACACATTTATTTAGTGCGCGGGCTGCTGATGGATCTGCCTTTTTAAACTCTTCAAAAAGGTCTGGGTTATCTTTTTGAGATTCATCTGTCCACAAGAAGGAGTATCGTACAGCAGGGGCACCGCTTGCTCTTTGTATCTCATTTAGCAGACCCTCTTTCATTGGGTCAGTCATTTTGTCGATTGACAAGTTACCTTCAACAAAGAGGGTACACAGCTTGATAATTTCCTCGTTGTTTTTTATTTTGTTCTCATCAATTTCACCATGAACATAGCCACGGTATATAACCCTCAGGTGTGCAAAGTTGGACATAAATATATGACCGTGCACAGACTTTAGCTTGTCAACCTCATCCTGCGTTATACCCTTAGGAAGTCTTGTGTTCACTTTTTGTACACTTTTGGTTTCTGAATCTTCAACAACTTCCTCTTCAAGCACTGGCTTTACTTCTTTTACTTTCTTCATAATACTACTTCTCCATTGAATATATTTGATGCAAAACTTTCAAGTCCTAGTGGAATTCCACTATTTTCTGGCTTTAAAGAATCAGATTCCCCATAGCTTCCTGTGGTTGGTATGTTGGTCTCAGTGATTTCCTCGGCTAGTGTCTGTATGTTTTCCATATTGGTACCTTCTTCTTGTATATCATCAATAAGACTGCTACTGGATTTGCCTAGATTGAGCAGGTTTGACCTTTGAAACATTTGAGCTGCTCGTATTTCATCATCTGACATTTCTAGATATGCATCTGTACCAC
>JBBKXV010000024.1:0-7044 GCA_037969665.1 Candidatus Altimarinota bacterium | reverse complement strand
CATACTTCATAGTTCTCACATAGTTACGAGGTATGGATCCCGGATCAAGCCCGGGATGACGTACTTATATTCCATTTTCGAAGAACCCAAATACACCACCACTTGATAAACCACTTTTTTAGTTCTCAATTCTCAGTTCTCAATTCTCAGTTTTTAGTTCTCAGTTTTTAGTTTTCAGTTTTCAGTTTTTAGTTTTCAACTCAGGGTTCTCTGTATTTCCCCCATACTAATCACCCTATCTGCCAACCGAATATACCGCTCCTCATGAGTTACATAAAGCACTGCTGCACCTTCTTTTTTTGCTAGATCCACCAGTAGCCTCATAACCTTATCTCCCACACTGGGGTCAAGGTTTCCCGTTGGCTCATCCGCAAGCAATAGTCTTGGCTTGGTAACCAGGGCACGTGCCACAGCTACCCGTTGTCGTTGACCACCCGAAAGCTCTCCCACCAGCTTATCTTGAAACTGAGCCAACTCTACCCCCTCTAGTAGCGCAGCCACCCGATGTTCTTTTTCCTTTTTTGAAAGGTCTGTTCGAAATACCAAGGGTAATGCACAATTTTCACCCACGGTGAGATAAGGTACTACTTGAAAGGACTGAAAGGCAAGCCCCACCTCAGAAGTGAGATACTCTTGTTTTCGTTGTTCAGAAAAACTACCCAATGACTCCCCCTTAAATAACACCTCTCCACTCGTGGGAGCATGCATAAGACCGATAATATGCAAAAGTGTCGTTTTCCCACTTCCAGAAGGACCCTTGAGACATACTACCTCACCAGCCTTAACATCAAAACATACCCCAGCAATGGTACTCACCGTATCGCCAGGGTAGATTTTTTCTATACCGTCCAACCGGAGTAAAGGTGTACTCATGATGTTTTAGTGATCACTTTCTTACCCATGAGATCCACCAACACTTCTGGCACCTTGATACTTCCATCCTTCTGCTGGTAGACTTCCATGATGGCGATCAGTGGTCTCATAGAGGTGGCTGTCCCGTTGAGAATATGTACTAACTCAGAGTTTCCCTCTGCATTTTTATGCCGAATAGAAAGCCTTCTAGATTGATAATCTGTCGTGTTTGATGTACTTGTCACCTCACGGTATTTTCCTTGACCTGGCATCCATGCCTCAAGGTCGTATTTTTTTGCTGCTGAGCCTCCAAGGTCACCACTACAGATGTCTAGTACCTGATAAGGCAGTTGGAGGTCTTGAAGAATTTCCTCCTCCACCTCTCTTAAGTACTCGTGCTCTTCATAGCTATGTTCTGGATTACAGAAACTCACCATCTCCACCTTTTCAAACTGATGAACTCTCAAAATACCCTTCGTATCCTTTCCATAACTTCCTGCCTCACGTCTAAAACATGGGCTCACTCCCACATACCGCAAGGGCTTATCCTTGAGGTCTAGCATTTCTCCATCATGGTAGTTGACCAATGGCACCTCAGAAGTCCCAATGAGGTAAAGATCATCCTCTCCTGGATTGACGATATAGACTCCATTTTCAGCATCAGGAAAGTACCCTGTACCAAACATAGCCCGCTGACGAACCATATATGGAGGAATCATAGGGGTAAATCCCTTAGCAACAAGCTTTTTTAGGGTAAATTGAATCAAAGCATACTGCAACAGTACCAAGTCATTTTTCATGTAATAGAACCGACTTCCAGATATTTTTGCTCCGCGCTCCATGTCTAGCAAGTCAAGATCCTCTGCTAGCTCCCAGTGTTCCTTTGGTTCAAAATCAAACTCAGGCTTGTCGCCTACGAAACGCAATACTTTATTATCCTCGTCCGTACTTCCCACTACAACATCCTGGTGGATGGGGTTAGGAATCTGGCACAACAACAAGGTGTATTCCTCCTCCGCAGCGTTTGCAGCCTCATCAAGGACTTTCAATTGATCAGATAGCTTTTTTGTCTCCAGCAATAATATTCCTCTCTCCTCTTCTCCTGCCTGTGGTATCTGAGCAGAAAGTGTTTTTTGTGTACTACGTAAGGTCTCTTTTTCTAGTAGCGTCTCGCGACGTTTTTCATCTGCCACTAAGATCTTATCCACTAGTGATGAGTCCGATCCCTTTGCCGCAGTAGACATACGGAAATAGTCAGGTCGAGCTCTGAGATCTTTGATATCGATCATAGTGTACAAAAATAGTGTATAAAACATGACTATTGTAGCCATGGATCACGGAAATAAAAGATGAAGATAAAAATAGTAAGAAAATACCACTGATGAGATGAAAGATTGTTAGTTACTCCCCACCTATGCTACACTTTATATACTATTAACCAGACTTTTTGTGATCTACTTAGACAACGCAGCCACTACAAAAACAGCCCCCGAGGTGCTCTCTAGCATGCTCCCATATTTTACTGAGCACTATGGCAACCCCTCTTCTCCACACAGATTTGGTCAGCGTGCTCATGTCGCGCTCAATGATGCAAGAAAAACAATTGCTACTACGCTAGGAGTAAAGCAGCAAGAGGTTATCTTTATGAGCTCTGCCACTGAGAGTATTCACACTGCGGTGCGGGGAATTCCTCATGCTGGAGGTCATATTATTACAACAAGCACTGAGCACTCTGCGGTAATAGAAGCCTGTGCACTTATGGAGGCAAGGGGGTGTACTGTGACCTACCTCACGCCAAATACAGATGGAGTTATTTCACTACAACAAGTAGAGCAGGCACTACAAAAAGATACCACGTTGGTAAGTGTACACTATATCAACAATGAAACTGGTGCTATCCAACCACTTGCTGCCATAGGTCAGCTACTCAAAGAACATACTGCGCTCTTTCATGTAGATGCTACGCAGGCATTTCTTACTCAAGACTGCACCATGGACTATCTCCAATGGGATATGATCACACTCGCCGGACACAAACTCCATGCACCCAAAGGAGTTGGCATCTTAGGAGTGCGCGAGCAGATCAACCTTACTCCGCTCATCACTGGTAGTCAGGAGTTTTCCGTGAGGGGAGGGACGCAGTCTGTGCCACTTGCGGTAGGCTTAGCCACAGCAATGAAGCTTGGTCTACAAGAAAAAGAAACCACGAAGCAACACTACCTCCAGTTAAAAAAGCAACTCACAAGTGATCTCCTTTCCTTAGTGCCAGACACTACCATTACGGGGGCTGAGGAAACCACATCCGAAGCTATCGTTCATGTGCGCTTTGCTGGTATTAGTGGGGAGACCCTGATGACAAGACTCGACATTGACGGTATAGCTGTAGCAACGGGTAGCGCCTGCTCCTCCAGCGAGGCTGGGCCTTCTAGAGTTCTCCTTGCCATGGGTATCCCTGAGGAAGATGCTGTGGGAAGCATCCGTATTTCTTTTTCCAAATGGAATACCTTAGAGGAAATAGAAAAGCTAACTGAAGCCATCGCCTACCATGTAGGTCAAATCAGGCACATGAACATCACCTACTAAAACTTATTTCGTACAATGAAATTTCATATCATCACTCTCTTTCCAGACTTTTTTACTAGCCCACTACAAGCTGGCGTCCTCGGGCGGGCTATGGCAGAAAAATCCATTGAAGTGGAGTGCTATCACCTTGTTGATTTCTTAGATGATCCAAAAAAACGTGTAGATGATATCCCTTACGGAGGTGGAGCTGGCATGGTGATTCGCCCGGAGGTGGTGGCAACAGCAATAGAGCACATTTGGAAAAAAGAGGGCAAACAAATACCCGTGATTCATTTTTCTCCTCGAGGAAAAAAGTATTCCCAAGCACAAGCAGAACAAAGGGTAAAGAGTGATCAAGAGTATATTCTCCTTTGTGGACGCTACGAAGGCATTGATCAGCGTGTTATAGAAAGTCACGTCACTATGGAGTATTGTGTCGGAGAGGTTATCCTTTCAGGTGGTGAATTTCCGGCACTCTATTTTATAGATAGCATTGCTCGACTTGTACCTGGCGTCCTTGGAAATCAAGAATCCCATGAGGAAGACTCCTTTTCAAAAAGTATTGGAAGAAAAAAAGAGTACCCACACTATACAAGACCAGAGATGTGGCGTAATCATCCTATTCCTGAAGTATTAAAAAGTGGGCATCACAAAAATATTGAGACATGGCGCAAGGAAAGTTTGACATAAAAAAAGGACAGTGTATAAAGTTGGAAATAATTATACACTATGGACCATCCTGAAGATTGCAGCCGACTTGATAGCTTAACTTATTATACGAATAATGAGCCTGCGCAAATCAATGTAGACAACTTGATTGCTATACAGAATGCACCACAATTCACTGAGCATCAAAGACAGCAGATTCATGACGCATTAACTTACCTAACATCCCGATTGGTACAGACATTACCTGCTTATGAGCTCAGCTCAATCAGTTTTTCTATTGCCTGTATACAACGTATCCTTTTAAAACCTGCTTTAAATGTGCATACTGCAACATCAATAGAGAAGCATATTACTGAGATTATACTTATCATCACAGAAAGAGAGTACCATCAGCAGATTCGGCGCCTGACGACACTAGATATTACAGATACTACATGGGCATATCTTGGTAAACACGTTCGAGACAACATCATGAAGTCTCTTAAAGAAAGTGAGGTTGCTGAAGATATAGCTACTGCAGCCCTTTCTGCACTTTACCTAGATCTTGCAAGCAACCTCGGAGCACCACGAAACTATACTCGAAAGGTTTCAGTGGCGTTTAAGGATGATCTATTAGATGTACAAGTAGCACTGCTCCATAACAGTGACGCACTCTCTATTTTGGCACTAGGTACTCGTATTATGCACCTCACAGCACTATACAACATACTACATGCACCTGAGCACGTGACCAATGATCACAATGAGCTCAAAGACATAGTGAAAAAACTTCAACAAGATGTTCAAAGATAAATATCACCAATACTGAGCTATCCTTGTTCACTTTCCTTTTAAACAAAAGCAAGATATAGTTTTAACACTAAAAACTATACTGAGCTATGATAGAGCGCCCAAAGATACCAGCACGTAGTACTCCATTGGTGGAGCCAAAGATAGGAAATAATGATAAACGTGAAAATATACTGAGACCGAAAAAGTTTGATCACTATATCGGTCAGACTACCTTAAAGGATAATCTGGGTATTTTTTTACAAGCTGCAAAGGAGAGAAAGGAGCCAGTGGAGCATCTCCTTTTTTATGGGCCTCCTGGTCTTGGCAAGACTACCCTTGCGCACATCATTGCAAATGAAATGGAGGCCAATATCAAGGTAACATCAGGACCGGCTATAGAAAAACCAGGTGACCTAGCATCCTTGCTCACCAATCTAAAAGAAAATGATATCTTATTTATAGACGAGATCCACCGACTCAGGACCACAGTAGAGGAAGTGCTCTACAGCGCCATGGAGGACTTTGTCATAGATATCATGGTTGGAAAAGGTCCCACAGCAAGAAGCATGCGTATTAACCTACCACGGTTTACCCTGGTAGGCGCTACCACCAAGGTCAATATGCTGACCTCTCCACTCCGAGATCGTTTTGGCCATGTCTACAAGCTTGAGTTTTATACAGATAGCCAGATGCAAGAAATTGTCAGTAGGTCAGCAAAGATCCTAAAGATAGATATACATGATGATGCGGCACTAGAAATCGCAACTCGTTGTAGAAAAACCCCACGTATTGCAAATAGGTTGATCAAAAGAGTGCGAGACTTTGCTCAAATAGATGGTCACGCCAGTATCAGTCAATCTATTGCGGCGGGAGCTCTAGAAAAGCTAGGTATCGATACCATTGGCCTAGATAATGCTGATCGAGACATCCTCATTGCCATGATGGATACCTTTGGAGGAAGGCCCATAGGACTAAGCACCCTGGCTGCAGCAACGGCGGAGGAGGAAGGAACTATAGAGACTGTATACGAGCCATTTCTCCTGCAAATAGGCTTTATCGAGCGAACTCCACGAGGGAGAAAGCCCACAGCAAAGGCCTATGAACACCTCGGTAGAGTGGTGGAAGGTGGGGAGCAAGCAAAGCTTTTCAATTAAGGACTTCTTGAATGAATGAAATAATGAATTATTTACAACTCCTCAATTCTTTAACTCATCAATTCTTCAATTAGCACATGCCTTCTCTCTACATTCATATCCCCTTTTGCTCCAAAAAGTGTCACTACTGCAATTTTGCTGTACTCACAGATACTGGTGCAAAGGGTGAATATCTAGAAAAACTTGGTGAAGAGCGTGATAGGTGGCTCCAAAAAGTGATGCAGCCTATCCACACTATCTATCTTGGTGGCGGAACACCTAGCTTACTTACTCTGGAGGAAGTTGAGACACTTCTTGCTCCCATATTTCTTCATACACCAACGTTAGAAGTCGCAGAGGTCTCTATGGAGCTCAATCCTGAAAATGTGACTGCTGACTATATCCAAGGACTCACAGCCATCGGTATCACACGTTTTAGCATTGGCATTCAGAGCCTCAGTAAAGATGCTCTAAAAAAAGCTGGAAGAAGTCACTCTGTGGACATGGCTCATAAGGCTATGTCTATATTGGACAGTCAAAGCGTCAATTGGAGTGCAGATCTCATTCTTGGATTACCAAATGAATCCCGAGACAATCACACTTTAGCTGAAGTATTACAGTACCAGCCAAAACACATCTCTCTCTACGACCTCACCATTGAAAAAGATACCCCCTTTGGACTTCTCCCCAAGGGTACTTTTCTGAAGGATGAGGACAGTATCACACTCCGTGATACATATATCTCGCAACTACAACAAGTAGGGTATATAGATTATGAAGTTTCTAACCTTGCAATTCCTGGGTATGAATCTAAACATAATATGGTTTACTGGACTGGAGGCCAATACATAGGACTTGGTCTCGGCAGTAGCTCCTACTATGATGGTAAGCTTTGGAGTAACTATAAAAACATGAAGCTGTACCTAGAAAGCACTCAAGCCTTTGAAAACAAAACCGTAAATATGCTTTCTAGGGAAGAACAGGGGGATCTATTGTTTATGGGTGTGACTAGATTACTGGAGCCCATTTCAGTCACCAACACGCTAGGCTATTATGA
>JBBKXV010000023.1:0-1501 GCA_037969665.1 Candidatus Altimarinota bacterium | reverse complement strand
ACCGTGGGATGCTCGAAATACGAAAGCATCTAGCCTCTTATGTAAAGGGAGTCCATGGAGCAAGTCAGTTTAGAAATAGACTTGTTTTGGTACAAAGTCCCGAGGAGGCCTGCGGAATCATTGATGAAATAGTTGCGACACTCTTGTAGTTGTCACGACATCAGTTGTGAATACTCCGCTACAAAGGCAAGAGAGTTGTTGATGATATGAAAGACAATGGCTGGCCAAATACTTTGCGTTCGCCAAGTGAGGGTGGTAAGCACGGCTCCTAAAAACATCAAAGGAAAGAAGACGCCAGCCTTTAGGTGAAAGGCCGCAAATATTGCACTACTGATGGCTATGGCAAGCCAGGGTTTCATATACCTTGTGAGTGTATGAAAGATAAAGCCACGAAAGAGCACCTCCTCTGTGAATGGCGCCAACCCCACACCTGCAGCAAAAGCTAGCACAAGGCTTAAGATGTCCCTTCCAAAGTATGCAATCATTTCAGTCTTTTCTCCATGAACCCCAGGCACCTCTATACCTTGTGAAAGAGTAATAAAGTTAAATACTGACAGTACAACCATTGTAAGAATAAGCGCTACAATAGGATACACGATGAGCTCGTACCAGCTCACCTTTCTCAGTAGTAGAGACTCCCCCACATTCCGTACTTTTTTTATATAGACTAGTATAACAATGGGAGTCAGTAGCATTACTGACTGTAGAAAATAACCAAAAAATATACTAAGACCTCTCCACAGCTGTGTTATGCCAAGCATGTCGGTAACTTGAACTGGGCTAATATTCAACAAAGAACCAAGAAGAATAACACCAGTTATGGCAAGGATTTCAGCAATCAATAAACCAACATAGATACCCAGGTCTTTAAGATTCCAGGGCGCATTGAGGATCATAGTGTTTCTTGACGTAACTGTGTGTACTCTTTTTTAGATAGTTTACGGTACTCCCCTCTTGGTAACTCATCTAACCGAAGTGAGCCAATACGTATCCTCCTGAGGTACGTCACCGGATATCCGACAGCATCACACATTAGTCGGATTTGCCTCTTTTTACCTTCTCCTAAAATAATTGCCAACTTAGAAATCTTATCCACCTCCTTAAGAAATACCTTAGCAGGAGCTGTATGATAAGGCTCTTCATCCACTACAATATCTACTCCTTCGCGCAACTCGGTGATTGCTTCCTCAGTGATACTTCCCCGCACATGTACGGTATACTCTTTTTCTTTTTGGTATGATGGGTGCATCATTTTATTTGCAAGATCTCCATCATTGGTCACCAACACAAGCCCCTCAGAATTTTTATCCAACCTCCCCACGATACACAACCGATCATGCATAACATCCTCCATGGGAAGAAGGTCCATTACTTTTTTTCTTTTTTCAAATAGGGCTGTGGTACACAGATACCCAGTGGGCTTATTTATTAAAAAGTAAACTGGCTCCCTGGTCTCAATCCTCGCTTCCTTGCCATTGCAAGTAACCACATCCTTTTCTGG
>JBBKXV010000022.1:0-1771 GCA_037969665.1 Candidatus Altimarinota bacterium | reverse complement strand
ACGTTTCATCAAGCTATAACAATGAAAAAAATACTCTCTACATTTGGACTTGCACTCGTTTTACTGATTTCCGTTGGTGGACCGTTGACCACCATACATGCTGAGGCAAAAGCCTATACTAGTCAGACCAGTTATTCTACTACACTCCTAGCGCAGAATGCTACTTCAAATACTACAACCCTCACGCCAGCAGCAGAAAAAGCAAAAGCGCAAGCAGTAGAAGAAAAGAAGCTAGAAGATGCAAAAGCTAATACAGCAATATCAGAGGATCTAAAAAAGGCTCTTGATAGTGTGGTGGTGGTGGTCATCACAATACTCAAGGCCTTGTATGCCTTTCTCATGCCTATCCTTGCTCTGATTGGGTTCTTTTTGAGTAACAACTGGGTGACAGGTGGAGCTATAGGTATTGATGGTCTCATAGAAATCGTATGGCAAATAGTAAGAAATATCGTCAATATTGGTATTGTGCTTTACTTGTTATACCTTGCTGGAGCAAATATTATGCCCTTTGGAGATCAAGGTAAGACCAATATTAAAGAGCAGCTTCCAAAAGTACTTATTGCACTTATTGTGGTTAATTTCTCACTCCTCTTTTGTCGTACAGTGCTCACCGTTGGAAATATTGCCACCAGTGTTGCCTTTTCGATACCGTCCTCTGTGGATGCTTTGGTTGCAAATACTGGAAATGGAGAATCACAGTTTTTTATCTTTGCTACTCCCTACGAGAAAGGTGCACAACCCTTAAATTCTTGTGGAGATAATGGGGTAATATCGGCAGATGGTAAAAGCTGTCTCGTCAATGGTAAGGCTACCAGTGTAGCTCCTACGCCGGCAACAGTAGGAGCTGATGTGCAAGTCATGGAATGTTTCCATAAAAACTACTACTTTCAGTTTACAGATCCTGTTGCTACGGGAAATAGTGGACAATCTCTCATAGCTAATCCACAGTTGAGTGAGAGTGGTAGCTTTGTGTCTCCTGCAAATCATGCTACCCGCGTATTTATAACAACAAGCGCTGGGGATAGCACTGCAGATCAGGCTATGAAAGTCAAAGAAGCAAGAAATAAGATATTGGAGAGTATCAACAACCCACAAGGAAACCCAACGAATTACTATAGCGATTGTATCAAGAGCTTTACGGACGTGACGTTTTCAGCGCAAAATGCCATGTATGTCTATGCATTTAACCTTATGCGTATACCCTCTTATGAATATGCATTTGCAAATGCCACAAGTATTGCCAAGCTCACGGTGAGTATGATCATGGCAGTTGTCTTGCTTGCCATGTTTATGCTGGTCAACGTAGCATTGCTCGTTGCCGTGGTGGTGAGAGCATTTTTGATATGGATCATGATGGCACTTTCTCCACTATGGGTATACACGGAAGTAATGAAAGTATGGAATAACGATGATGAAAATGCACAAGCATTTATCGGAGGCTTTGGGCGTTTTTTCAACCTTGCAATGATGCCTGCATATATTGGATTAGTGCTTTCCTTTGGATTTATTATTTTTCAGTTTTTGACTGTATATGGCTCAGCAGCAACAGACTCAGGAGGAGTATCACATATTCCTCTCGGTAGCATGAATTTTTATTTCCAATCAAATGAAAATATTGTAGGTGGTCTTGGAAGTATTTGGGGGCTGATGTTTCCTATCCTTGCACTCATTGCTCTTTGGGCCGCTGTGTTTGCAGCTATCAAGTTTGGGTTTCAAGATAATGCCGTGTTTAAGAAAGTACTCAAACCTATCCAAAACTTTGGTACAGAGG
>JBBKXV010000021.1:0-8981 GCA_037969665.1 Candidatus Altimarinota bacterium | reverse complement strand
ATATGAAAAACCGTAAGTCCCTCGATGGGTGAATATGTTCTACACTTTGCTCCAAGGACTGAAATAATCCATTTCTTTGAAGGACACTATTAAGAAATAATGCCGCAAGGATAATGAGTACTATAGAAAGGGTAAGTAATAGCGAATGGACTCCAAGGGCACCTAGCACCACTACATCACCACTCCAATACCAGTATACTAATAAAGAGACAACCACCCCCGCGGTTACCCCAAGCTGAAAACCCTTCCAAAGAGAAATAACAATGAGTGTGAGGAGAGGCAGGAGAGCTAGGATGAGCATGATAAGGGGTGATATGATCATATCAGTATACCAAAAGACGCTGTTATCTGCCATGTGGTATACTTAAGTATTACATATAACTCTCTGACGCATGGCACTCAAATCCGTATGTAGAATCTTTGGAATGAAGTTTTCTTCAAATACACTCGCAAAGCTGGCTTTTATCGAAATTGGAGTTCTTGCCTTCCTATACTTCGTACTTATTATTTTGAGGTATGCTACTCCTTATCTTAGTCATGAGCTATTTATCGAGATTATGATCATCATTGGAGTGGGTATGGCCTTTGATCACTATGCTATGAGTGCATTGTTAGTAAAAGGATGTGACAAGTGTGAGGTGTAAGACCACTGAGTTACAGTGAATATTGACATAACTGCTTTTATGATATAAAAGCTATATATACTTATGTACTAATCTCACCCATGGAAAATAAATTTGAACGCATACTGCAAGTTGTACTTGTCATCCTACTGGTAACAGGGCTTGTGATTATGTCTTATTTTGTATGGACGTTGATGACTGGTAATGCAACAAAAACATCCTCAGATAATTCCAATATGGAGGTTACTAGTGATGTAGATACAACGGATAGCAATGAAAACCTAAATGAAAATGCTACTAGTACAGGTGCTGTGATGTCTGGCGCGGTGATGGTTGCTCCATCATATATCACTGCAAATAGTACTGCTGCATGTGGGGATCTTACAGGAGCAGAAAGAAATGTTTGTATAGATTATTATGCTACGCTACAGGGATTTGAAGCAAAGGCACTTGAGTTGAAAAAAAGCTTTTACTATAACATGAAACAAGTAGAGGTGACCTTTGATGATGGGAGCACAAAGCTATTCACCGTAGAGCTCGCTGATACAGATGAAAAAAGAGTGCAAGGGTTGTCGTATCGCACAAAGATAGAGGAGGAGGCTGGTATGCTCTTTAGTTTTGAAGGAAATCCTGCTTCTGGGTTTCATATGAAGGATATGTTGTTTGCTTTAGATATTCTGTATATCGATGCAAATGGTAAGGTTACAGAAGGGTACTATGGCCTACCGTCTTGTGTGCCTAGCCAGGGATCTTGTCCTATAGAGGAGAATACAACAGGAGAAGCTCTGAAGGTGCTAGAGATACTACCGCAAGGAAAGCGAGCTGTTAGTGTGGTGGAGTTATAAATAACTTTTACCATACTTTTACAGCAAGGCTTTATAAAAAGCGTAAGATATTTTGATACAGGCGACTGCTATGCTATACTTTTGTATCGTAATTATCTTATACAATAAACGATATGTATCATTATCCAGGTGGAGTCGGCTCCCAGTCGGAAGTTGCTGATTATGAGTCTAGATATAGTGGACCTGAGCATCAACATACCATTGAGCGTAGTAGCTTTACAGAAAAGTTTCATACTGCATTTTCAAGCATAAAAAGTAAAATTGTGAGTAGAGTCGATGGACTACTTAGTAAGAAAACAGAGGACTCTGCACCGGTTGCAGTCTTGGGCGTGGGGTTGGAGCAGAAAAAGGTAGAAGTAATTGCACAGGAAGAGGTTTTGGAGGTGCCAGTTGCCTTGGGGCTCGATGAGCAAATCAAGCGTGTTCGTGCTTGGGTATTGGAGGGCTTCTCTATCAATGAGGGAGTTGGTTATCCCAAAGAAGCAAAAATCATTGGCTTACTACACAAGACAGAAGAAGAGTGCGCTCAGTATGGTATAGTTTTGCCAGCACGAAAGGAGGCTATATTTTTGGAGCAATGTGCAAAGGCATTTATGGAGCCAAATGAAATCTCTCTTTCAGCGGAGGACTACTACAAAGTTGTTTCTGCTGAAAAAGAAGAGGATATGCTGTTTAGTACGCTACATAGACAATTAGATGACCAGTGGAGTTTTAAAAATAAGGAATTATCCACATTGGAGATTTCCTCTAAACTTATTGATGTAGTAAGTGCTGACCTCACTGAAAATTTTGATAAAAATACAGTAAGGATCAAGAGGGCAGTTGCCACCGCTCAAGATGTCTTGCTCAATAGTAAGGTTCTAGAGAATAGTGACAAATATTGTACTAGAGGTGTTACTCTTGAGGATTATGTATACGCCTTGGTACTTGCTCAATGTGAACCTATGGCACTGACCTTCGATGAATTGCCTTTAGTTGCTACTAGCAAGGCATATTTTAAGGTGCTGTGGGTTAAGGTAGAATTGATTATGGGAGCACCTAGTTTTGCCATCAGCTTGAGTAAAAATATAGAGATGAAAAAGCTTATAACCCAATCAGTAAAAGAAGTACAACAGTCCGTAGACCATGAGAATGTGGAGGTCACGTCATCTACCGGGAGAGCAACAGATCAACAGAAAAAGATGTATGCCCTTTCAGGTAGAATCAAAGGAAAAGATGTATTGAGTGACAAGGCTAAATAGTAATTCGATATGTGACAATAAAAGAGAGGATAACGGCAATAGCATGTTATCCTCTCTTTTATATTATCTTACTTGAGTTCCAGAAAAGTCAAGAAAACGCTTATGACATTGTTCTGGAGAGGAAATGGTTGCATTGAAAAAACGTTCTAGCTGATCCAGCAAGAGTGGATTTTTGATAAGTACATTCTTAAAGGCAATCTTTTCGGTAGGATCTTTCTCTATGGTTGAGATGAGCTGCTCTAACTCTTGCAACAGCATAGTCTGTTGTTTTTGGGGCCTTGCAGATTCGTTTAGTAACCAGGTAATGTACACGTTATGTAATAAACGGATGTGAGACTCTTCGTGGGAGTTATTTTTTGCTACAAGAACCAAATTTTGGAATTGCTCAGGGTTTGCTTTGAATTGGTTATACACTACCTCCATATCTTCTTTTCGCAGGTCCTTTCTTACTTGACCTTCCTTTGCAAACTTGGATACAAGTTGCTTGATATACTCTACCTTTTTCTCATCCAACATCACACGCAACCCTTTTTCTGTACGCGTTACAATGGTATTGCGAAGTGGGTTTTCTTGAGGGTCAAAGTCTTCTTCTAGTGCAGAGATTGAAATTTTAAACGAGGATTCGTTTTCCTCAGTTACTTCATTAAAAAACCCTCGCATATCTTGTTGTATACGTTTCAAAGGACGCTGCATCACAGCATTTGTAATGGCATGCTCAAAAATGCTGATCCACTTGCTATCTTTGCTCTGTAAAAATCTTCGGATCACTTGTAGATCTGAGTTGCTTTCATCAGAGTATACTTCATCCAGCACTTTTCTAAAGTGAGAGGAGAGGTGAGTTTTTAAATGATTTTTGAGCTTATACTGTATATCTTGATCACTTAGATCAAGTGTAATAAACCCATCAGGATACTTTGTATGTGCTAGAGTGCTATTTATGCTATTCAAAAATAAAGTATTGATGACATATTCGATGTTTGTTTGTTGCGTAGCTACTTTTGCCTGCTCAATACCGGAACGAATGATGCTATACATATCGTCAATGGTGAGGGAAGAAAGATCAATAGCATCTCTCTCTCCCTCTTGAACAATGGAATAGTGATGGATGCTATTTAAGATGCCCTCATGTAATAACATAGTATCTTTCCATGTAAGCCTATGATGACTTTTTTGATACTCTTCAAATATATGAAGTAAGTGGGCTGCAAGTAGAGGTGTTTTGAGTGTATTTAAAATACCTTTCACGTGCTTCTCTTTTTTCTCGTACCGTTCGGTGATGACCTTATCAATATATAGTTCAACAGACTCAAATACTGCTTTTTCTGAAATGTAAGATTGTGATGATGATAACTTTTTTACTAGAACATCTAGATACTCTGGCTCAAATGTACTTGCCTCTGGGTAAAGATGATCTATCACCATGGTCATCCATGTCTTTGTTGCTTGGTGTTTCCCAATTTTTTGCGCTTCCTTCTGCAAGAGGTTTGCAAGTACAGATTGCTCATCTGAGGAGAGATTGAGGTGGTCCATTTGGGTGGAATCTGCGGTGCCCTCAGATGTAGGAGCTTGAATTGCTCTTGACTGAGATATGAGGTGTCTTGGCAATGCAGGCAGCGAACTACCTTGTGGCTTATGCAGTGTAGTAAGTGGGTGTAGTTGGACCTCGTCATGCTTTGCAGGATGCACTGAACAGAGTCCTTCTATGATATGAAATACATATTCATATGCAAAAGCACTAAAGCTTTCTTGTTTATAGAGGCGATCATTGGTTATAACATTTGAGCCTTCAGTCGTATGGGAACCCACTGTAGCAAAGGTAGTTACAAAGGTATCCTTTAGAAAGGTAGCCTTATCTAATGGAGATAGCATGGCAATGAGACGCTCATAGACCGTAGTCATATGAGGAGATCTCTCTAGTAGGTGATAGAACTGTGGTGAGTATTCGGGTGAGGACGCTAGCTCCAAAATCAGCCCTGATATGCGATTTGAGTGGGCGCTAAAGTATTTTTTCATCATAGTGTCGTGCTCCAATCGTTTGATCAATGCACCAAATGTTTCCTCTACTTCACCAGCTTCCACTGCTCCATACCTTTTGATAGTATCTTGAAGCTCTTTGTAGTCATTTGTTTGTTGATCTATTGAGGCAATAGTCGCTATTAACTCCCACACATTTGAGATAGACAGCTCATGTAGAGCCTTGTTTATGTGAGTCCTTACATCAATAGGTTTATACTTTTCAGGGTAGAGTGCACCAAAATGCTCAAATAAGTTGATATATTGATGTTTCGCAAGATTTGTAAACCAGTCCTCCACTGTATCTTCTGGTATTGCCCCAAGGATTTCAGGTAGTTTATGAAGGATTGATTGGAGTGTGGAGCTATACTGGTGTGAGTCATGAAGTTGGAAGAAGCTTTCATGTAGTGCCTGGATATGGTTTCCTGTAAAGACCGAGGGAAAATTATGATTGGCAGTAAATGTTGGCTTTGGATCATTCAGATTCAAGGATACTTTTGAAGTAATACTTCCAGGGATGTACTGAGTGTTTTGATCTTGGATGGTCTGATACAGTGACGCGTTTATTGGCGCTGGACGACTGTTCTTCTGATGAGATGTGGTGTTTGGATACATCATATGTTGATGTTTTGCACTGTGGTTTGGGCTTTTTCTATAGAGATCCAAGAGCTCTTTCGGAGCAAGAATATGTGGTAGCATTGTATGAGCATTAAAGAGTTGTCCCTTTGTTGAGAGCGCCCTGATACTCTTGGCAATGTCTTCTATATTGGTGATGGTGTCTCTTCGCTCTATCACGCGTTTCAGTGTATGTAGAGCATCATCTTCATCGTCTGTGATACTTATTAGATCTGTGGCGTCTACGAGTAGCCAGTTATTACATAGGTGGACAGGAAGTTGTTGTGAACCATGGGCTTCTACATAGATACATGATTTCATTTGTTCACTAAGACGGAGACCGTATTCACTTTTATTGTAGAGATTATCTAAAATAAGCCACTTACTTGTATATGTGTCGTCTTCTTGGCGTACAGGTACACACGCCACAAACATAGTTTGCAGCTTTCCTTTGGGTATATTGAGTTGTAGGTTTTCAGATGCTGGAGAAAAAATGATTGGGTCTTTTGCATCGATACCCTCTAGCTGCAGGTATTCTTCTATGGCATATGTAATAGGTGAACCCTCTTTGATTTGATCAATATACCTTGCTCGGTCCTCAAGTGACAGTGTTGCTAAGTTGGTGGAAATACGCTCAGTGAGCGCAATATCCTGGAGATTGATGAGCTCATAAAAACACTTTGCCATCTCCTTTCCAAGTTGATTGGAACTTGAGTCATCACTAGGCCATAACCTGTTTAGCATTTTTTCATGTTCTTTATGGTAGTTTTCTCCAGAGGTGATGAGTGCTATTAGCTTTTCATCTAGGTCTACTTTCTGGAGACGCTTGGCTAGGTTATCAAGGTAAAAATCAAGGAGCTCGAGATCTCCCGCTGGTAACATTTCTCGTAGTTTATGCTGCTCTTGGTACAGTCCTGATAGATTTTGGAACAGTACAGCATTACTGTTTTCAAGTGCCTCCTGCACATGTTTTCCCTTTTTCAGAAACTCTTCAAAAAACTTTACCCTTGTGCTAACTTGTATGCTTATTGCTTGTGCCATATCTTGAGGAGTCATGGAGGCTCGTGGTCGACCAAGTAGTGGTGACTCTACAAACACCCTCACGTTACCTTTGTGCAGCTCATCCCGTATTTGGCTATAATGCTCTTTTTCAGCCAGTAATTTATGTATGGTTGTAATTGCAGAAACATTATTAAAAAAGGTTTGCGTTCCATAAATTATGCGCGCAAGACCATGTTTCATATGATGCAAGAAAGCTTGTGGTAGGCTATCAAACTTTGTTCGTTCTACTTTTTGGGTTACCAGTTGTAATTCTGTATCATCATAGGTGGCACGTACCGGGGTCTTCTTGAGATGGTCACGTGCGTCAGGATAGTTGCTTGTACCTTGGTTTCTTGGCTCTACTGTAGCCCCTCCTCCTGTAAGTTTTTGTATAGCATCTTCTAGTGATTGCTCAGGAGTGGGATTGTTGGAATATTCATCATCACTGGGGTTGATGAAGGAAGGTAAACTAAGAGACATGTTGAAAGTTTATTACAAAAATGTATGCGGATAGTATCTATCCTTTGTAGGAAGTCAAAAAGAGAGTATTTACATCCGGTCAAGATAGTCGTTTATACTACTTTGGAGATGGTAAATAATGTTATGTCAGTAGTGATATTGAGCTCTAGTATATACTACTCAAATAAGGGTTTTGTTTGACAAAGCATTCTTGGTCTGGAGTACGTGGCGGTAATGTCTCTCCATCTTCCTCATTGGTATGTTGTGAAGGAAGGGCCAGATTAAAGGCATCAACAGCGGCCTTGATTGCTTCAATAGTACGACTATTTTTGGCAAAGGGCCTAGCTATGTAAGCTTTTTGTAACTCTTCGAGATCAGGGTATGATTTGGGATAGAGCAATTGAAAGTTTCTTGCGGTAGTCTCAGTCACACCTATATAAGCTGGTATAAGCGCTCCAGAAATTTATCTTTGTACTTTGTACTTTACCAAAGACAAGTTGAAACTTTCTTTGGAGCGAGTCACTCATCACAGTGACCACAATCTGTAGAGTGCCTCCAGAGCTTCAGCTTGCACGTGTGAAAGCTGATAATGTTCTTTTAGACGCAACAGGGCAGTCCAAGTCTGCTCAATATCAATGTATTGTCTAGCTGAGGTGGTACACTCGGATACGCTTAAGTGTGGTGTTGATGTATTTATAATGCTTTAGTTATTTTTTGCAAGATTTTGCAGTGTTTCTCTTGCGGTACATATAGCCTCAAGTATACTGTATCTAGTTTTATAAATGCGCTCTACCAGCTATCACCTGGAAATCTTCAGTAGAAGATGCGCTAAGGGAAGAACCTCGCAGTGATGTGAGTACTAGAACCCTTCGGAGGCTCCTCCGTCATCAAAGTAAATCAAGTATAGATCCTAGGTGGTAACTCCATGTACTACTCGCTTCGCTCGAGGACATGGCCGAGGACAACGTATCTTTGTATATATTGTTCTAGTTTCCCATGTTTAAAAAACCAAATCCACGTCAGTCTTTTCCAGAGATGGAAAAACACATCATTGATCAGTGGAAGTCACAACATATTTTTGCTCGTAGTATTACCAGCCGTCCAAAGGATAAGGAGTATACCTTTTATGATGGTCCTCCTTTTGCTACAGGGTTACCTCACTATGGGCATATCTTGGGGGGTACGATGAAGGATATGGTTCCAAGATATTGGACTATGCGTGGGTATAGAGTTCAGCGAAGATGGGGTTGGGATTGCCATGGACTACCGGTGGAGTATGAAAAGGAAAAGGAGCTCGGCATCACTAGTAAACAAGGAATAGAAGAATACGGAATAGCTAACTTCAACGAGGCGTGTAGAGCAACAGTGATGAGATACTCCACCGAATGGAAGGAGTTTGTCCATCGTATGGGTAGATTTGTAGATATGGAAAATGACTATAAGACCATGGAGCCATGGTACATGGAGTCAGTATGGTGGGTGTTTAAAGAACTATGGAAAAAGGATCTCGTATATGAGGGGTACAAGGTTGTACCATATTGTTTGCGTTGTGCCACTAGCTTATCCAACTTTGAGGCGGCATTGGAGTATCAAGATAAACAAGACAAGACCGTTACAGTAAAGTTTTTAGCTTCAAGCTTTAGGTACAAGGATGATACACCAACGTATTTTTTAGCATGGACTACTACACCTTGGACTCTTCCAAGTAATCTTGCTTTGGCGGTGGGGGCTGACGTGAGCTACGTGCTAGTGCGAGATAAGGAAAATAGTGAGCAGTACATCTTAGGAAAGGATGCTCTAGGTAGGTATTACCCACAAAAAGACGGGGAAGAGGTGGGGTATGATCTGTTGGAGGAGTTTTCTGGAGATGACCTCAAGGGGTTGGCATACGATCCTATTTTTCCATACTATGAAGACAAGAGGTCTACGGGAGCCTTTACGGTATACACTGCAGAGTACGTCACTGCAGATAGTGGTACTGGGATAGTTCATCAAGCACCTTATGGTGAGGATGACTTTGCCTTATTACAGGAAAAAGGTATTGAAATCCATGACGCCATAACAGATGATGGATACTTTGAATCACCTGTGACTGACTTTGATGGAGAGTCAGTATTTGATGCAAATAAGAGTATCATTTCCCA
>JBBKXV010000020.1:0-2832 GCA_037969665.1 Candidatus Altimarinota bacterium | reverse complement strand
ATAGTAGTGACTACATGATAGAGCTTGACAAATGGAGTGATGATAATGGTCTGCTCATTGTCTGGATATGTGAGAGTATCAGGCTCCCAATAGTTTTGATACATTCTTTGCCATACCTTAGTATCTAAATCCTCTGATGTCTTGGTGATCCATTCGTATCCATCAAATACTTTACTTGTAGATGGATCTGTCGGACTTACCCATATATCTCCTATGGTGGAGTTTTCGGCAAGGGGTGGTGCGTATGGAGTAATTCCTACTTGACTACTCACTTTATTGATCACCTCGGTATAATGCTCTGATCCTATAAAGTCAGGATTAAATACAGGGAATATTGCATAGTCATAGTTTTCTGGATATACGGCCGTATCTTTAGCCTCTATCAGTATATCCGATTGTGTGGCAAATACCGTCTTTGTAAGGTCTAAGTCTCTAAGCAATGCATCATTAAGTACTCCAAAATCATTAATGATGAAGGTCAATGAAGACTTTGCATCGTTAGAATTAAGTAAATATAATTTACCTTTAAGCAATGGCTTCCCATCAAAATACAAGGTCACATTATCCCAAATGGATTTACTAGATGCATTATCTACTCTATCTGGATAGAGTAATATCCCCCGATTGACATCATCATGCATCACACTAAATGGTATGGAGTAGCTACCAGGTATAACATCACTATCACTAATAAAGATTGGATTAACCATTGTGATGCTTATGCTAGTGCTATCCTCTACACTGAGTATTGAGCCATTGATATCGAAGTGGATCATTTATTTATTGTGATTATTAGCGAAATATATTGCTTTGCATTCTAGCTTACAGATTAATCTTCTACTGTGCCCTGTAGTGTAGTATGGTATCCTTATTGCGGATTGGCACACATAGCACTTGTCTACCACCTTTGGCTTTGCTCTTGGTGTAGCTACCTTCCTACGAGTAGCCACACTAGATGCATATAGTGGTCGGGCGACCTTTGGCGATTTCTATCATCTCAATAGCGGCCCACTCTAAGTAGGCAGCCCATTTTTCTTCTGTCATTTTTTTATTCTTGCTACTATATGCAGTAGTGTACATATCCATCCTGCAATTACCTCCATCATCTACGTATCTGATGGGTGGGTAATCGCTAAAATAATACATCCTGATAGTGTTATCCATATGCTACTGATTAAAGGTATTGCTGCTGTGATCTCTCCATCCTTGAGCAAATGTGAGTTTTAGATTATATAAGTCATCGCTATCGTCACTCTCTTGCACTGACGTAGAGGTTACTCTATATCTTAAGAATTTAGAACGTACTGTATCTATTAGCCACACTTTACCATATAATAATTGGCTAATATGTTCTATATATTCTCTATCGAAGTATCCACTATTAGCCCCAATGGTAGGTACTCCGCTCTTAAACTCTTGATCTATCTGTCCATCTCTAAAATTAGATCCTACAAATACAGGTCGCTCATGCTCTACATAGCTCACCTCATGCCCAAATGTCTTTTGCCCTTGCAATCTTACTGTCTCCACACCGCCACAGCCATTGTCCATAAGCATATAAAGTACATTGTCTGGCTCTTGGTCTATGATAGAGTGGTATAGGTATCCCAATGATGGATTACTATTAATGCCTATCCTGTAGCTTTGTGCTAATGGTACTGATGATATACCTAGCCTTGCCATATCTGTAGGGACATGTGTGACTCCTCTTGACAATGTGATGCTAGGCATCGTGATGTCGACAAATGTATCGTCAGATTTATAGACTCGTACATTGAGCACTAATGACTGATTAAGGTCTTGGATATACACAGAGATGTACTCAGGCTGAGTGGATAGGACTTGCTTGTAAAATTGATTAAAATTAGCCCTACGTCGGTAAGACTTCCATGAATGGAGCAAAACTATAGGATCGGCATATCTGCCTGCTAATCCATTCCAATACTTAGTACTCCCAGCTATCACTTGATAGTATGCGGATACCGTGAGTGGATCCTCTATTAACTTTGGAATGCCAAACTGATCACCATACTTGACATATATAGCTCCTGCTGACCTAACTGACCTAAGTCCATCATATACAAAGTCATTAATACTCTCATCTGTTGGTGGCTCCACTACCAATGGTGCAAGATTGCCAAGATTGACTGCATACTTGCCATCTATATTATTGTACGAAGGATTAAGCTCTGCAAGGAATGACTCATTGTCGTCTACATCTACAAAAAAGACTTGTAAGTATCCTGAGAGGTTTTCTTCTGTCCATTCATAAGCCCCAGCACTGCCTGACTTACGTGTAGTCTCTGCTTGGAAGATCATAGGATCTTTATTAAATGATATTACTGGTGGAGCTGTATTTATAGTAGGCATCTTGTTAGTTTATTTATCCTGGTAAAGTCCATTTATCTGCATCGTAGCAAAGCCTGGTCTCTTTGGTAGTAATCACAAATGATGCTCTCCATCCTTGGCTCTTATCATTATACTCACTCCATACGATGTCTATATCTACTGTAGATGGGTCAAATCCATGTATGTCTCCATTGTAGTAATCATACATTATCTTAGATACTATATCCATCAATATCCCAAATGATTGATCTAAGTTGTCATTAGATTGTTGAAACTCCCCAAGCGGATTGGATACCAATACTACTATGGCGGCCTTCCATGATAGCTCCTTACTATCTATATCTCCAATAATATTAGCTTGTGGGCTCTCTATCCACAATAAAGGGTAATCTATCCCTTGAGTCTCAGCCGCCAATATCTGCTCATAGTCTCCATGATACGAGTCTTGTATCTCATTGTGTGCAGTGGCTATAGCTTGAAAGT
>JBBKXV010000019.1:0-2927 GCA_037969665.1 Candidatus Altimarinota bacterium | reverse complement strand
CCTCAACTATTAACTCCTTCCCTATTTCATTAATTCCTTCATTCTTTAAGTAATCTCTGCTACACTGCGTATTGTTTTATTTTTCAGGAACACCATATGGATATCAGGGACGTGATCTTTACAATATTTGATACTGAAACCACAGGGTTTTATCATGCCAAAGGCGATAAAATTACAGAACTAGCAGCGGTGAAGTACAAAAATGGTGAGGTGATTGATACGTTTGAAAGCTTGGTCAATCCAGAGCGAGAGATCCCTGCCGAGTGCGTGCAGATCACAGGAATTACCAATGACCTTGTTGCAGATGCTCCTGTAATTACTGAGGTCATGCCTAAGTTTTTAGACTTTATTGAAGGTACCGTGCTCGTGGCTCACAATGCTGAGTTTGACATGAGTTTTCTCAATGGGGAAGCTATGATGATCAATCCTTTTTACCAAGCTCCGGACACTGTCTGTACTAAGATATTATCTCGAACAACGTTCCCACGTGAAAAGTTTCATAACCTAGACACCGTGACGTATAGATATGGTCTTAAAACAGTAGAGGCACAGGATGGAAGGCATCGTGCTATGCCTGATGTGGAAATGCTTATACAAGTATTTGAAAAGCTACTTGTGGATAGTAAAGCAACTACACTAAGCGACCTATTAGCTAAGAGTAACTAATATGCAGCAAGCTATCATCGACACTCCCATTGGCCTCTTTTCTATCAAAGAAGAACAAGGACATATCACAGAGGTGATGAGTATCCATAATGTACAAACAATACCACCTCAAGGTGACTTGCTAACAACTGCCTCTACTCAGATACAAGAGTACCTCTCAGGAAAGAGAGCGGTCTTGAATTTCCCTATTGCAATGCAAGGTTCAAAATTTCAAAAGGAAGTCTGGACAGGTGTGATTGACATACCACATGGCGCAAAAATGACCTATAGTGGACTAGCTCAATCCATAGGAAGACCACGTGCTGCACGAGCTGTAGGAAATGCTCTCAATAAAAACAATCTTCTCCTCATCGTCCCTTGCCACAGGATCGTGGCTGCAGACGGAGGTATCGGGGGCTTTGGCTGTGGAGAGCGCATGAAAAAACAACTGATGCAATTAGAGGGAATGAAGCTATAGTGAAGAAGTTAAAGAGTTAATATGCACACCTGTTACCTACTACCATGATCCATACCTTACATCAGTTAGCTAAAAAAGATCTCTTTTCTCGTAAGGGGAAATTAGTGACGGGTGTACTTTCATTGACGATTGGGGTGGCCACCTGCTTATTGTTACTAGCCATTGTGCTCAGTGCAAAACATATTGCTACAGCTACCCTGAGTACCACCACTGGAGAGGATGAGCTCAAGATAGTACCAAAGTATAGTTTGGGCTTTTTTAAGGTAACCAAACAAGAACAACGAAAGATAGACCAAGATGCGGTTGATGAGCTAAAAAATCTTGCTGGGGTCAAGGAGGTACGTACTGAGGAAGTGCTCCAAATACCTTCTTCATTGGAAGTCTCTCTCTTTGGCACTAGATTTGTCACTGATAGTCCCATATATGCCGTTGAGGATAGCTACTTTGAACAAGAGAAACAATACACTGCTGACCCATCAATTATACCTGTACTCATTTCCAAGGAGCTTGTAGATATCTACAATATTGGAATTGCTTCCGCAATCAATAAACCAGCAATCAACGAAGATATTCTTCAAGGATTTGAAATGGATATTAGGCTCGGAACCTCTTCTTTTGGAGAGGGGTACGATGGTGAAAAGGTAAGTAAAAAAGCAAGAGTTGTAGGTATTGTTAAGCATATTCCTATTATAGGCATTACCATGCCCCAAAGCGCCCTGCATGACCTGCACACTACGTACTTGTCTACCTACAACCAACCACTCTATTCTAGAGCTTTTGTCTCAATCATCCCTGGTACAAATACAGAACAACTCATACATCAAATAGAGACACTTGGATTTGAAGCTACCTCCAATGCGGAGGAAAAGATGCGTGTACAGAATGCCTTTTCATCCATAGAACTTTTCTTTTACCTCCTTGTGGGAGTGATCATGTCCTTGGTGGTGCTTAGTTTTACACAGTTCTTCTACACTCACCGCACAGAAAAAGCCTGGTTACTCAGTCTCCTCTCCGCCCTTGGGGGATCTCAACAGGAGCTACGTAGATTTTTTCTTGTTCAAGTAGGGTACTTTGCCATGCTCGGTATCATACCAGGTACACTGCTGGGAGCGGGATCAGTCTATGCGTTAAATATGATACTCGAGTCCACTCTTCATGACTACCTCTCTCTTACTCCCATACTGACCTTACCCCCACTGGAAGGTATACTTGTCATTATCTTTCTTACTCTTCTGCTGATTCTCCTTGCTCTTCACCCTGCTTCACTTGCGGCAAAAGCTCGTCCAGAGGATGGGGTATTGTAGTGAGGGTATGTAGATCATCATTGCTACTCAAGGTTATACCATGTGGCTTTTCAGCTACACTTCCCGGAGCAAGGTCAAGTAGCATCTGTTGCATTGCCTTATGAGAACTATGCAACAGTCCAGGATTGCTTTTTACAAAATGATCAGCAAAACATTCTGGGTTTTGTTGTAAAATATGCCAAGGATATACAACTTCCTGAATGGCATTTATCTTACAATTATAATCATTTTTTAGTCGAAGGTGTATCGCTCTGCGAGTCTTTTCTACTGCTGGGACTTCATATGCATATAAATTATCTAAAAACTTTTCAGAGGCCCGAATAACTTCCTGTCTGTGGTCTACAAGAAGCTCAATTTGTTCTGATGTATAAGATTGCCATAGATAGGGAAGATCAGACTGGCTACGTGTATTGACCAGGCTATCCTCTGGCAAAAGTACACGATAATAAAAGTAATGTAGCGCTAGTTCACGCTTACTATGTGGTTCATCACAATACAAC
>JBBKXV010000018.1:0-1437 GCA_037969665.1 Candidatus Altimarinota bacterium | reverse complement strand
TAAAAATTGACCCTGTCATTTCCATCACACCTCGTGAGGTAAAATTTTCTGAAGGTATCAACTGTAATGTCTTTCTCACTCTCACCAACTCACCTTGTAGCAACTCATTCATCCTAGGGTCACTCTCTCGAATAGGATCTTGTATATAGCTCATGCACAATTAATAACGAATAGTTCGGATTTTACTATACCTAAAAAATAGAAGATGGAAAGGTTATGCCGTAGCCGTAGACTCTACAGATGCCACCATGGTTTGGAGCCTTTCCATACCACCATGCTCACCTGCAAAATCATGATGCCCTGCTCCTGGTATTTGTCCGTGTCCCACAAGGCCTCCACCCTCTTTTGTAGAAAAACCATACTGTTTTCCCTTGGCCTTTGTCAAAAGTGCCATAGAAGCATATTGTTTTTCATTGATTGATTCCTCCTTCATACCTACGATCTCCACATGCAACAACCCAGCATTGGCAATACGCTCCAAGGACTTTTCTCCTGAAGTTGCGGCACCACCACCCAATGCGCCATCTGGAGCTAGTTGATAAATCGTCCCATCTGTATCAATAATATACTGCACAAATGGTTTCCACTCACCACCCGGTTGATAATTGAAGTGGTTAATAGTTGATGTCATATTATCTGCTACAGTATAATGAGCAACAATACCTGTTGGATTGGTAAACAAGTTATTTTTGTATTGATACGTCCCGTATGATGCAAACCGTTTACCATATTTTTTGTTGTTTGCTATATCATGCACTTCTGCCTTAAACTCTTTTTGGGAGCTTGGGAGTTTTACTTTCTCTGTTGATAACAACCCATTTGTGGTATTTCTTTCTGAGGCAGGGAAGTCTTTGTATAGAAATTTTGGAGCTCTATCCTGTTCACGCTCTTTTGACCACCGTTTGTACCGTTGCTGTATCTTTGGATGCGCACGGATCACGATAATAACATCCAGAAACCTCCTTACTTTTCCATCCTTTGTGTGCACCACCGCATCGTTGAAATACGTTTGAAACTGCTCAAAGGTAGATGACTCTATATCCTTTGGAATAGGTAAGGCTAGCTCGGTATCTTGTATGGCCTCAGCGTCTCCAGATGTATGTTCCGTTGTCATTGCTGCAGCCTCAGCTTTTCCACCAACACCAAATCCAGAGAGTAGACTCATAAACTCCTTTCCAAAGGTCATACCACCCAGTAATGCCACCACTCCCCCAAAGGTTTTTCCACCTGTGGACTTTGCTATAAACATAGTCAACGCTCCTAATATCAGTCCCACCCCTCCAAGCGCTTTCCACTCACCCTTTAGTGGTGTTTTACCCGTAAGAATATTGGATATTGCGTCAATAGGACTAGCTGTGGCTTTTGCTGCTACTGTTTTTTGCATCCGTAGGTCTATCTCCTTCCATTCTGCAAAAAAGTTACCATACAGTTCTGGAT
>JBBKXV010000017.1:0-1272 GCA_037969665.1 Candidatus Altimarinota bacterium | reverse complement strand
TTTCTACATGACGCACATTTACCTCAATCAGATGCCGTCAAAGAGTTTTTAACCTACGCTAAGAAAGTACATCTCATCTATAAAATAAGACTCATTGAGGTTATGGATGACCTTATTCTAGATACGAACTTTAGATCCGTAAAGAGGAAAAAGCCAATTTCAAAAGGCTCATTTTTCAAGCACGATAAAGATAACGACTCAGATATTCATCACATAGATAAGCGCGCACTGGGCGGACTATCCATATCTCCACTGCTACTAGAGCTACCTCAGTTTTGGCATATAGCCATTCACAACATTACGGATAACCACCATGCAGACAAAACATTTAAAACCATGGTTGAGGAGACAGATGAACCTCAAATAAGAGGCCCTCTCTTACAAAAAATACGAAGGCACCTTGAGGGTCATAATGCCAAATACACCGAGTTACTGTTTAAAGATGCAGACGACCTTGAATTGTTTGACTGGTCAGAAATGAGCTTAGAAAAAAAACCATTTTACACCTATGTAAAGCGTATACGGTCATCCTTTTCTACAAGGAGGGACAGCTACGCTGCAAGAGAGGCTATACAGTTTTTAAAGAGTGTCCCATATTTTCAATCAAACATTATTGGATCTAACATCACCTCACAATTTATACACGTCTTAGAAACTGGTCTTAACCTTACTGGTAGTGTAGAAGGTATACAGTATGAAGCAAGTGAAGGACTCATATCACTTACCTCCGAAGAGAAAGCTGTCCTTGAATTACTATCTACAGCTCTTACATACCCCTATTTAGAAAAAATAGAAGCAATTGACCCAGCATATACCATAAAAAATACACCAAAAGCAGAAGCAATTATTCCAGAGCTACCTTCATTTAAGCTCGTAGGAAAGCATAGTGTCCAAAAGATCATGGAACAAACACTATATGAAATGTGGTTTCTGCCAAGTAACTCTATTATAAATACAGAGCTACAGCAGCCCGTAGCAATGATGCTCGAGCATATTGAGCACCATTACCCAAGTACTGATGGGAGATAGACCGTACTATATTCCCATGAGTACTCTCATTTTCCCTCTACAGCCTCCTCTCCCGCACCTCCTCAACCAACCCAGCAATCCACTCCTCCTTATTGATCTCCACCTGCTCCGTTGTCTTGTAGCTTCGCACAGAGAGGTTACCTGACTCCACCTCCTTATCTCCGATCACCACCATATATGGTATCTTTTGCATCTCAGCATTTCGGATTCGCTTTCCTAGTGAGTCCATATCACTTCCTAGAG
>JBBKXV010000016.1:0-1175 GCA_037969665.1 Candidatus Altimarinota bacterium | reverse complement strand
ACCAGTTCTGACTCAGCATGTAATCTTTCCAGCTCTGCCTGAGCTACTCCAATCTGCCCCTCTATATCCAATTGAGAGGCGTCACTGCGCAGTTCACCAAGTGTCTCACCTTCCTTTACCATACTGCCAACATTGGCATGCAATGTGCTAATAATCCCCTCCCGTATAGGAGAGACATTTGCTTTGCTCGTGGGAACAATAATACCCGCAGCCTCCACTCCAACTGTAATATCCTTTGCAGGACTAGCTTGCTGTATCTGTACCACGGGGAAATTTGAGGATGACCCTGCTACTGCAGACTCGCCATCATGCCCTGCATGACCTGCATCCGCTAGCACAATAAAGTTGTTTGCAATCAAAACGCCAACAAACACACTGAGCGTTACCACTGCAACCAAGATTACTCGCCGGGATGTAAAATATGCTATGAACTGAGTTTTCATATGTATGTATGAATAAATATTGAGTATAAAATCTTAATGCCTATGTGGAGCTTGGTTTGTGTCATCATGCCCTGGAGTTTCCACAACATCATGATGTCCATCTGCGTCATTATGCCCTTCCTCACCCTCACCACTATCAGAGTGGCTCATTGAAGAAGACTCTGACGTAGAAGACTTTTGCTGAATGGTACTAGGAGCAGCACAACTCACAGCCGTAAGTGCTAATAACGTAACTAAACAAACTGAAAAAAAAGTTTTCATTGTACATTTATGATAGAATAAAGAGCACACATTAGCATGTGCACAACATAGAAGAAATATATCTGGCTATCCTATCTCAGCTGCTTTACGGCTGCCAGAGTATTGATGTATGAAGAGGAAGCATATAGATCTGGTGGGTAATATGCATGAGACATAGTTTCATTTCTACTTGTCTCAAAGCTGTCAGGAAAAATCTGAAGAAACCCCTCAGGCAATATTATATCTAACGTATGTCTGGATTCACTGGCGTCATGTCCTTGAAGTACTACTTCAGAAATTTGAGATGTCGCATAACATTTATGTGGAGATGCTGTATGGGTATGTGTCGCCACAGTTTCATGGGTATTTTGAGTCGCAATAGTATTGCCTCCATGTTGAGTACCATGAGCTAGAGTGACACTACAAACCCCCCCCGTTACCATGACAACTCCTGTCAGAAAAATTGCTACAATGCTATGAACCATTTTCCTG
>JBBKXV010000015.1:0-5461 GCA_037969665.1 Candidatus Altimarinota bacterium | reverse complement strand
AGTACTTGTCTTAAACTAATCTAATATACAAGCACGTAGGGGCAAAAGTAGACAATGGGGAATGCTTTTTTCTATGAATACTGGCTCAAAAAAGTCAGCGATGTGTCGCGGACTTTTACGTATGTTCGTAATCAAGAGAGGAGGTTGTTCTTCTTATGCTACTCTTTGGCAATTATTGCAAACAACCAGTTGACTAGCCAAAGGACAATACTAAAGAGTAATGCATTTAAGAAATCACCAACTACAAATCCTGTGACAAGGTTTGCCACGAGGAGGATAAGCCCAGCATTAATAACTAACGAGAAAAGTCCAAGCGTCAGCACATTAATAGGAAGCGTAAGAAGCGTGATCAAGGGTTTAATGATCAAGTTAACTAGCCCAAGTACGATTGCCACTATGAGTGCAACCCAGTACGGGTCTATAGAGACACCGGGGATGAGGTAAGCACTGACATAAATGGCTAGTGATGCCACAATAAGATGAAGTAGTGTATGCATAATAGAAAAAATATTGAGTAAGATTATTCAGTATACAATATCTGTATCCAGAGAAGCAAGCTACTCTGTGGATAGCAAGTAGTGAACCAGCTAGGATATGGTATGGTATAGATAATATGTAAAAGGTAGTGAATAGTCTTATGCGTATAGTTGGGGTATATGAGTTAGTTCGTGTTAAGTATCTTCACTATTTGTAGTATATCTGTATAGTGCAAACATATTTATTATAATACTATGGCCGTATCATTATCAGTGGGACAAAAGAGAGTGGGACCTATCCTTGGTGGACATCCATGGGTATTTTCAGGAGCAATCAGAAGCATACCAGAGGGACTAACCTCAGGAGAAGTTATTGATCTGCGTGACGATGATGGAATCTTTTTAGCAAGGGGGTATTTTAACTCCTACAGCCAGATTGCAGTACGTATTTTAACATACCATGAAGAAGAACAGATCAATGAAGCATTTTTTACAAAGAAAATAGCTCGTGCATTGAAGATGCGAAGTGAATATGTGTTATCTGATAAGACAGATGCTTGTAGAGTAATCCATAGTGAAAATGACGGCATACCTGGTCTCGTAGTGGACAAGTATGGTGACTATCTTTCTCTACAGTTTCATACGCCTGGTTTGGAAGTATTTAAAGAGATGATTATTAGTGCATTAGTGGCAGTGGTAAAGCCACTTGGAATCTATGAGCGTTCAGATGTGGCAGTTCGTCAGGCTAGAGATGAAGGAGGAGAACGACTTACTCTGTATGGAGAAGTTCCAGATAGAGTGGAGATAAAAGAAAATGGGTTACGATTTATCGTAGATATTAAAGAGGGACAAAAAACAGGATTCTTTTTGGATCAAAGAGAAAAAAGGAAGGCATTGCAAGGTTTTGCAAAGGGTAAGGACGTGGTAAACTGCTTCTCATATAGTGGAGGGTTTAGTGTCTATGCTGCAGCAGCTGGAGCGAAATCAGTGAAGAGTATTGATGTGTCTGCTTCTGCTATAGAGTTAGCTAAGGAAAATATGGAACTCAACGGTTTTGTAGGTGATCAATACACATATGAGGTTGAGGATGTAAAAAAATACCTAAAGGAAGCAGAGGATGCTTGCGTAGATATCTTAATACTAGATCCACCTGCATTTATCAAGTCTCGTCATAAAATAAGACAAGGAGTGCGAGGATATAGAAATATCAACGAGGAGGGACTACGTTTGGTACGGGAGGATGGGATATTGGTCAGTTGCTCATGCTCATCTCATCTCTCTTATCAGGACTTTAGACATCTGTTATCAGAAGCAGGTGCTAGATCAGGAAAACAACTTCAAATCCTTGAGACATTTTTCCATGGAATGGATCACCCAGAATTAGTGCCATATACTGAGAGTACGTACTTGAAGACGTTATTTATGAGAGTGTGGAATAGGTAAAATGTAGTACGTAGCAGGTGTCATAGTTTTTACTGTTTGTAGTGGGGTCATCAATATCTTTGTTCCTTCAGCATCTTTGCAGAAAGATTGGTAGTGTTGACCTCATAATATGACTAAGCAATAAGATTCAGCAAAGACATTCTTTTAGTAGTATAGAAGGTTTGTGGGCGAAATATTGTTAGACTACATAAAAACCCCACGAGTAGTAGTCTCAATAAATCAAAAAATTCACCTATTAGATATCCATCTCCACCCACACAGGGCAATGGTCAGACCCCATGATATCTTGCCTTATTCCAGCAGCCTTGAGAAAGGGAAGGGTATCTTCGGATATAACAAAGTAATCGATTCTCCAGCCAGCATTGGTATCTCGAGCTCGAAATCGTTGGTTCCACCAGCTGTATTCATCTATCTTGTCTGGATAAAAGTGTCTAAAGGTATCTATATATCCTGCATCAAGGAGGGTCTGAAACCAGTCTCGTTCAATCTGTAGAAAACCTGAGGTGTTGACATTTGCCTTTGGGTGTTTGAGATCTATCTCTTGATGCGCCACGTTGAAGTCACCTGTAATGATCACGTGTTTACCCTCTGCCTTCTTTATTTCGAACTCTTCTAACATGTGTTTATAAAACCTCATCTTATACGCCATGCGCTCCTCTCCTCGTCCTCCATTGGGAAAATAGATGCCATAGATAACAAAGTCACCTATCTCTGCCATGGTGACTCTACCTTCCGCATCAAACTCTTTGATGCCAGTGCCGTGCACGACAGTGGTTAGTTTCGGGGTAGAAAAAAGAGCTGTGCCGCTATAGCCCTTGCGTTCAGCTGGATTCCAGTAGGTAGTATAGGTGGGATGCTTGAGGACGTCATCCTCTAGCTGATCTACTTGAGCCTTTATTTCTTGGAGAAATAGGAGGTCAGGTTTTTCCTTTTCCAAGGTTTCTAGAAATCCTTTTTTAATTCCTGCACGGATTCCGTTGACATTCCAAGACATTAAAAGCATAGGAGGAGTTTAGGTATGTATAGACACATCCTCTCGATACCAGCGTTCTCTAGGGTGCAGAGCACACTCCGTAGTACAAGCATGTCCTTTGGATTCTTTACATGCTTCACAACAGAGAAAGAGCTTATTGCACTGAAGGTTAGTACAATTGAGGTAGCGATCACATGAGGTATCACAATGCTCACAGGTTGTGAGCACATCTTGAGTTATGGGTGTTGCTAGTCTATCATCAAACACAAAGCACTTTCCTTTATATAGGCGATCTTCTTCTTTTATGGTTTGCCCGTATTTGATAATACCACCGTCTAGTTGGTAAACATCAGAAAACCCTTTCTTTTTGAAGTATGCTGAGGCCTTTTCACATCTAATACCTCCTGTACAGAACATGAGTAGTTTCTTTTCTTTGAGGTAATCGTATTCTCCATTGTCTACCTTGTTTTTGAGCTCTCTGAAATTTGCAATATCTGGAGTGACTGCACCTTCAAAGGTTCCTATTTTCCACTCATAGTCATTTCTAGCATCAAAAGCAACGACATCAGGATCGTTTTGTAGCATGTCATGAAACTTTCCAGGAGAAAGGTGGGTCCCTGTATCTTTGTTTGGGCTTACCTCATCAAAGAGGTCAGAGGCGACAATTTCTGGCCTTGTGCGAACAAACATCTTTCTAAAGGGAAGAAAGTCACTGTTTTCACATTTAAACTCTGTGTCTTGAAAAAGAGGATGTTTTTTCATATACCTCTGGTACTTTTTTATTTGTTCACGTGTTCCTGCACAGGTTCCATTGATTCCTTCACTAGAAATATAGATTCTTCCTAGGAGTCCCAATGCCTTACAAAAAGCAAGATGCTCATAGCAGGTGAGATCTTCATCAGATATGTCCACATAGTTGTAGTAGAGTAATACCTGGTATTGTTCTTTTATTGTTGTCATAGCTTAGCAGTAAGAAGTAGTACAAATACTTTGTGACAAAAGCAATGCCCATTGTAGTGCATGAAGGAAAGACTGCAAGGTTTAGTGTGCCTCACTGAATAACTCTAGTCCCTCCACTCCAAGCAAGAGCGCCATGATGGCAATACCTATAAGAAGGAAAAGGGCATGTATGAGGATCTTTTTTACATCTTCCTCTGCATTGAGTTCAGGAAAAATATCTGAAAGGGCAAGGTATAAAAAGTTGGCTCCGGTAAAGGCTAAAAGGTAAGGAATATAAGGCGTCACTGCATCATTAAAAAAGTAGATCAGTAACCCTCCTATAAAGGCTGTGAGTGCCGTTAAAAAGTTATAAAATAGTGCTTTTCCTTTGCTCCATCCTCCATGGATGAGGATCCCGTAGTTACCAATTTCTTGTGGAATTTCATGGAGAATAATAGCAATAGTAGATGCAATACCAAGTGGTACAGAAACGATAAAGCTACCTGCAATGACCATACCATCAATAAAGTTATGAATGGTATCTCCCACTTGTGTGATAATAACCCGTGAGTGGATTTCTTCATCATGGTGGGTGTGGCTTCTATGCCAGTGAAAGATTTTTTCTAGGAGAAAAAAGATAAGAATTCCTCCTAGAAATGTGTACGAGATATCTGTATGAAAACCATCCTCTGCGATCTCTGGAATAATATGCAGAAAGACATCCCCTAGTAAGGCTCCACCAGAAAAAGTAATGACGTATGGCAGTACTTTTTGTAGTGTTGCATCTTTACACCCTAGAGCTAGGATCCCAAGCAAAGAGATACTGCTAACAATGAGGATGGAGAGTAAGATCCAAAGGAGGATGGACATAAGACGATGGTGCTAAAAAATGTTTAAAAATAATAGTGTGAATGTCGATGGAGTCAACTCCTAATTACATGTTTTGTAGTTGTCTGAAGAGTTTTTCCACCACTGCAAACCCACGAGTATAAAAGTCCTTAGTCCCAAAGGATAGTCCAAAAGCTTCTTTCATCATATCGCTTGGAGTCATTGATCCCCCTAGTGAAAGAAAGTGCTTATATTTTGGTACAAATGCTACGCTATCCTCAAGGTAGAGCTCATAGAGTGAAAGCACTACGAGCAGACTCATTGGGTAGGTAAAGTAGTAGAAAGGTGTTTGAAAAATATGTGGTACTCTCGACCACATAAAGGCCTCCTCTGGTAAGGTTGTAATGGCATCCCCACGCAATTCTTTGATGGCATTGAGCCATATGTCTTTTAGTTCATCTTTACTAACACCACCCTTTGCTGCCTTTTCATGTGCCTCCATTTCAAACCTAGTAACCGTAAGTGTGCTAAACAAACAGTACAGGAGGTCTTCGACATGATGTGCTAGGACATACTTTTTCAGCTGATCATTGGTTTCAGTCTTCATGATATGATCCAAGAGGAGCATCTCAGAAAACTGTGATGCTGATTCAGCTGTGACTTTGGAATGGTCACGCATGAGATATGGTTGTTTTTTGTTTGTCAGTAAGGAGTGGACACCATGTCCAAGCTCATGGATCATGGTAAATACTTGTTGGAGATCAGGTTGATAGTTTAGTAAGATAAAAGGATGGTGCTTCAT
>JBBKXV010000014.1:0-4772 GCA_037969665.1 Candidatus Altimarinota bacterium | reverse complement strand
ATAGATGATAATTTTGGGATGGATGAATACATCCGAAAGGAAATTAAAAAAGTTTTTCCTCAAAGGTAAACATGTCAGAAAAACTAGGTTAAAATCATCATTCCAAGCTTAATGCTCTATAAGGTCTAGTGATATCCCATTGATCACAGGTAAAATATTGCTACAATAAAGGCGCCAATCAAACGGCGTCTTTATAGTTTTCAATAAACAACGTACCACCTATGAAAAAAGGAGATATCTGTGAGGTGACCATCGAAAAAGTAGCATATAAAGCCATGGGTATTGCCTATGTTCCCACCGTTGAGGAGGGAGGTAAAAAAGTATTGTTTGTGCCAGGTGGTATTCCAGGAGAGACTCTGGAGGTAAGGGTGGTTAAGAAAAAAAAGAACTTTTTAGAGGGGAGAAAGCTACGGATTATCACTCCATCACCTATAGCAGTAAAACCAGAGTGTCCCTACTTTGGAGTGTGTGGCGGATGCAAATGGCAGCAAGTCCCATATGAAAACCAAGTAGAATACAAGGAGGGATTTATCAGTGAAAGCTTACAACGTATAGGAAAGTTAGACGGTACTCAAGAGAGGCAAGCTATGGTGGAGATGGACCAAGCACTGCACTATCGCAATAAGATTGAGCTTTCATTTGGAGTGGTCCCCTTTGTAGAGCAAGGTCAGCACGACACCAATGTCAAGTCTGAGGAGCAAGTGGAGGTAGAGGAAGGGTGCTATCTTGGATATCATGGTGCAGGTAGTTTCTTTAAAATAGTAGATGTTGATGCCTGTCTCTTGGCAAGTCCAGCAATGAATGCTGTGATAGAGCTTGTTAGGGCTTTTGTAAAAAAGAAAAAGCTCACAGCATATAATCAAAAAACCCATGAGGGTTTGATGAGGCATCTATTATTACGAGAAGGTACCAACACAGGAGAGCTTATGGTTGCTCTGATTACCAATGCCACTGAGGACTATACGGAAGAATTTTGGGTGCCACTGATTGAGGATATTAAGATGTTGGAAAATGACCAGATAAAAGTAGAATCAGTCCTTTGGGTCCAAAATGACAGTGTGTCTGACACGGCACGTGGTACTGATATCAGAATCCTCCATGGAAGAGACTACATTTTTGATAAGATTGGTGACTACTTATTTAAAATTTCACCATATTCTTTTTTTCAGACGAATACCAAGGGGGCAGAAAAACTCTATAAGGTAGTAAAAGAGTTTGCCGATCTCAAGGGGGGAGAAACAATTGTGGACTTGTACTCAGGGACTGGTACCATCGGAATGTATCTCGCCAAGGATGCCAAGAGGGTCTTTTCCATGGAGGCTGAGCCATCAGCAGTGGCAGATGCAAGAGTCAACAGCACCATGAATAACATTATGAATATTTCCTTTGTAGAGGGAAAGGTGGAACAAAGAGCCAATGAGCTTGTCTTTGAGCGACCTGATATCTTGATAGTAGATCCTCCACGGGCAGGTATGCACCCAAAGGCGCTCTCACTACTACCTAGGTTTATGGCAAAAAAGATTATCTATGTATCTTGCAATCCCACCACATTGGCAAGAGACTTAGAGGTGCTAGGGAAGTACTATAATGTAGTCCGAGTGCAGGGGGTGGATATGTTTCCACAGACATACCATGTAGAAACAGTGGTGGAGCTTATAAAAAAATAGATCTATGGACTCAGCTTTAGATATTGTCACACAATATAAAAAAAGTGGTGCGCGGGTACTGGTGATTACAGGCCCCACGGCATCTGGGAAATCCTCCCTGGCTGTACAGTGTGCGCTGTTACTCCACGGTGAAGTGATCAGCGCTGATTCGAGGCAGGTGTATATCGGAATGGATGTGGGTACTGGCAAGATTACTCCCAAGGAAATGCAGGGAGTGCCTCACCATGGATTGGATATTGCTGGTCCAGAGATGACATTTACCGTAGCAGACTTTGTTTCTTATGCGGAGGAAAAGATAGAGGAAGTTATTGCTCGAGGTCATGTTCCTATCATTGCAGGTGGTACGGGCTTGTACATCAATGGACTGGTACTTGGTCTGAGCCTGGGTAGTACCTCTGACCCAAAGGTGAGGGCTGAGCTAGAGCTAGAGTTGGAGACAAAGGGTAGAGAGTATATGTATAAAAAGCTCCTTGAGACTGATCCCATGGAGGCAGCACGTATAGATAAAAACAATGCCAGGTATATATTGAGAGCACTAGAGATACATACCGTCACTGGAAAGTTAAAGTCAGAGCAGGTGACCTATGATCCAGAAAAAGTAAAGCAATACATGGTCGTAGTACTAGCACCAGAGAGGACAGCACTCTACAAAAAGATCAATCAGAGACATGAGGACATGTTTACAACCGGAAAACTTATGCAGGAAACGAAACGGCTCCTTGAGCTTGGATATACTCGCACTCATGAAGCTATGACATCTATCGGATACAGGGAGTGTCTAGGAGTTTTAGATGGCAATCTTAGTGATGCGGAGGCATTGGATAGTATACAAAAAGCTGCAAGGCACTATGCAAAAAGGCAAGAAACGTGGTTTCGTAGATTGGGTCGCACCATCACTATTTACTGGATGACCTCATAGCTAGGTCAGGATTTCCTTGTATAAAAGCTTCATGTGGCATGGGTTTCTTTCCTTCGAGTTGAAGGGAAGTAATACCTATGTTTCCATGTATAGTCCCGAGGATCAAGCCTATTGTATTGGGTTTGATCTCTCCCGGTGAGAGTGCCGTAAGATGTTGTAGGGTAGTGAGTGGTGTCAATGATAACAGCTTGAGCCTTTTTCCTTGCTCAGTATACGTGTGAATCCCTGGCCAAGGAGTGAGACCTTGCCATTTGTGGTAAATATCTATGGCATTCATGGTATACACATCAATCTCACCTAGTGTCTTTTTGATCTTACCTTGGTGAGTGGCTAATGCATGATTTTGCGGTACAGCCATGATCTGTTTTTTTGCAAATCCATCTAGCACCACTGGTAGTCGGCTTGCCCCAAGAGTACTTAGCGTCTCAAACAAACTACCTGCGGTATCTGTTTCTTTGATTGGCACTGTGGTGATTTCCAAGATATCTCCCTCGTCTAGCCCCTCACTCATGAGCATGATAGTCACCCCTGTTTCTTTGTCTCCTGAGAGTAAAGCTGCTTGTATGGGTGCTGCCCCTCGGTGCTTTGGTAAGACTGAACCATGCACATTGATCACTCCATACTTTGGAATATCTAGTATTTCATTGGGAATGATTTTTCCATAAGCTACCACCACGATAAAGTCTGGCTTCTCTGCGGCTATTTGCGCATAGAGCTCTGGTGCATTCCTGAGGCTCCTGGGCTGGTGAACAGGAATGGTATGCTGGATACCATATGACTTTATAATAGGTGGAGTAAGCACCTGCTTGCGTCCCACGGGTTTATCACCTTGGGTATAGATAGAGGTCACCGTAAAAAGGGGGTGGTGATGCAACGTATCCAAGCTGGGTAGGGCAAAGTCTGGTGTGCCCATAAAAATAATATTGTAGCTCATAAGTAGGGTATTATTGTACGGTTCCTCCAAAAAAGGAAGCTATGGTGTCTAGCTCAGTCCTAGGGTCTTCTTTGGTCTCAGAATTATTTGTAGGTTCATTCTGTTCTATTTTTGGAGTTGTTACTTCAGTAGGTTCTTTAGTATTGGGTAATACAAACTCCACTGTGATATCACGCTCGTACTCACTTTTCATGAGTGCGCTGATAAGTACCTTGTGCTCTGGCGTATCGATAGTGGGCGCTAGCTTTTCTGAAAGTAATTGAATAGTAAGTACCCCATTGTGAAGGGAAAGAGGCTTTGCCTGTCTAGAAAGCCAGTTTTTCAATGATGCTTGCTCTATTCGAAAACACAGTGACATCCAGCTGCTTTTAATGGCCACCTCCAGTGGATCCTCAGACACTTTGGGTGGGCTAGCTTCTACTTTTTTCTTTGGTGCTGCCGGTGTTGTAGAGTGTTTTGATACACTCTTCTTTATAGGAGTAACCACTGTTTTTTTCTGCGGTATTGCTCTGGATACTGCGGTTTCAGCATTGCCCTCCACAAGATACGATGCAAAAAGAAGCTCTATGGAAAAGAGGGGAATATCTACATGTTTAATATTAAGCAAATTGGTATCCAGCACCTTAGCTAGATCCACCAAAGCTTTACTAGGAGTATTACCTTTTGAAAAACTATCTATCATGTGCTCACGTGCAGTATCTCTCAGATTGCGAAGCAAGATATCTCCAGTTAGTCCTCGAGACTGTAGCGCTTGTATAGATGACTGAAACAGCTCAATGTTTTTTGTATGCAAGGCTTCTAGTAGTCCGTCAAAATACTCCTCAGTATCAAGGCCTAAAAATGCTTTTACTTCTTTCTCAGTGAGCTTTGGAAGAGCATGCATCAGCTGCTCTAGTAGAGTAAGGCTATCTCTCATTCCACCATGTGATTTTTTCGCAATGACTCTGAGCGCACCTTCCTCTGTGGTAACTTTTTCCTTTGAGGAAACATACTCTAGTCTCGTAATAATATCTTCATTACTTAGTGGGAGAAAGGTAAACCGCTGACAACGTGACAGGATAGTTGGAATTATTTTATGAATCTCCGTAGTAGCAAGGATAAAGTGGACATGCTGTGGTGGCTCCTCAAGTGTTTTGAGTAGAGCATTGGCCGCATCTTTACTGAGCATATGTACCTCATCTATGATGTAGACCTTCGTCTTGGCTATGGTAGGGGCGTAGTGAATACGCTCCTTGAGGGCTCGGATTTCATC
>JBBKXV010000013.1:0-6731 GCA_037969665.1 Candidatus Altimarinota bacterium | reverse complement strand
GTAATAGGAGAGGACAATACTTCACCTGCTCTTGGAGCAAGAATATGTAATTCCTCTGGAAAAGAGTTTGGAACAACCACAGACTGTTCTCCCGGGGTATTTTCAGGTGCGGACTGTGGCTGGGGTGCGACAGTGCCACAAGAAATCAACAGTAGTGAGCTTAGAAGAATAAGGGGTAGACTATGGCGCATAGATTATAATATGTATATTGAAAGATATCTGAGACTAGTATAACATATACTACGATTTGGATATATTATACAAATTTTATTTTCACATACACATATGATCTACAAAAAAGTCTTCGCGGGGGTAGTGTTACTTACAGTGTTGGCACCAATGAATACCTTGGGAGCTAGCTTTACAGATGTAGGTGCAGAGTTTTCGGGTAAGCTAGATGTCCTTATTTCTCATGGTATTGTTGAGAATGGCGAATCATTTAATCCCACAAGAAAGGTCAATCGGGCTGAAGCAGCAAAAATGATTTTGGCTACCAGAGGTATTGCGCTGGGTAAGGAGGAAACTCCACGGTTTAAGGATGTTGATGGAAAGGCTTGGTATGCACCATATATTGCAGCAGCAAGTGATATTGAGGTACTCAAAGGTTTTCCAGATGGTACAGTTCGTCCCGCAAATGGAGTAAAAAAAGCTGAGTTCTTTACCATGCTGTATCGTATGCATAAGGCATACTTTACTGTGCCAAAGGTATCAGCAGTGGTAGACACCTATGAGGATGTTACTAAAAGCGAATGGTACTTTGAGCCTGTGGCATGGGCACTAGGTAGTTTTTATAAAAAAACGGGAGAGAAGTTTGATCCCAATAATGACCTTACAAGAGAAGATGTTGCACATATTATGCTGGAGTACGTGACCTACTTCTCTAAGGAAATCGCGGCAAAGGGCTTTGGTGTCATTAGTTCGGAACCATTTTATGCACCTCAGTCAGATGCAGAGAGCAGAAATGAGACAGGTAGGTACGAGGCTGAAAGCATGACGATGTCCCCCGATGATAAAATGGCAAGTACACTACCGTATTACCCAGGAACTATCTACCGTTCACAGGTAAAGTATGAATATACAGGTAGGCCACTGGAGGGTCTCGGTGAGGACGTTGCAGTGTATAAGATGATTACTGGAGATCAGGGGTTTCCTGTATCTGTTGAGGCGCTGACGGCGGTAGTTCCAGGATTTCTCCATGGTATCGTAGATCAGTTACAGCCAGGAAGTATTATGGTAGAGTCTATTAACTTTGTCACTGGCTTGGGAAATGAATACAGATATTATTTAGATCTTGCTTATGGGAGTTTCTCTATCTCAGAGGATTACCGCCAAGCAAGGGGAGATGAGGTAGCTTATGATGCTCTTACCGATGCCCCAAACCCACTACAACTAACGAGTAAGGCAAAGGATTTTCTTAAGAGTATGGGTATTTCATTAGAGGGATACGGGCCAGGAGAAGTTGATCTATCATGGAGAGACTATGGTGATGGCTATATACCTGAGTATCACAATGTAGTTTTTCCTAAATTGGTAGATGGTATGTCAGTATACTCAGAGTGGGGTTATCCTGATCAAGCGCTCAACGCTAGTATTTTTGCTCCCAAGATGAAGATCAGTAATGTTAATGGATATTTTGATGGAAAGCGTGTGGGAAGTAACTATGCATCAAAAGATTGGTCAAGTGTACTAGAAGATGCACTAAATGGTGGCGTGAACAGTCCGTACGTACCGTATTACCCAGAGGAGCCATATTACTTTGATGTACAGGACCTTCCTATGCCACTAGCGCTACCAAATGGGGAAGAGGTTACAATGAGTTCGGGTATGACTATTTCTGAAATACCATCACCAAAAGTTCCAGAGAAAATAGAGTACATTGATCAAACGGTCACAGTATCACTTTCTAAGGCAGAAAAGGTCATGATTCTCGTACGGTCCTATGAAGCTGGAGATTATTACAGACCTCGTCAGTTTTATGTTCCTGGGGTAATGTTTCAAGGTGTGGCACGTATAGCAACACCAGGAGAAGAAACGCGTACTGATAGTAATATTAGAGTGATGGTGCCATTGGTCACAGAGGAGTTTTTTGATAAGCCAGGGACGTATATGTATGCAAAGGGGTAGAAGCCTACCTCATGGAGGTTAGATGCTAGTTACTGGAGTCTAGATTCTGGTAACTGGTGTGCTGTTTACTAATTGATCAATATTATGGAGTTGCAGTCACATGCAGATGTTATATGCGCACTTGCTGTGCGGTATTTTTCTGAGAAGCCCCTTTCCATAGAAAAGATTAAGATTGGGATTAGCAATGAGGTCTATAATGTTGTTTTGAGTAGTGGGCAAGTGATTGCTAGACTGAGCACTGATACAAGGTTTATGAAGGGCTCTCATTATCATATCCCTCTTTTACGTGAAAAGGGAATTAGTGTTCCACAGATCTTGGTAGAGGATTACTCCAAGAAAAGTAGTGAGTATGGTTGTCAGTTTCAAAGTAAAATACAGGGGCAAGATATAGGAGTAGTAATTGAGCTGCTGAGTGATGATGAGATTACTGCCATTGCCAGTGAGGTGTCATTGATTTTTGATAAGGTAAAAACCATGCCAACAACAGACCAGTTTGGACTCATATTTGGGGAGTTCACTGACCTTAGTGATAGTTGGACGGAGCGGATGAAAATATGGACTAGTGATGTTATTGCTCAGGGTAGAAGTACTGGAGTACTAGCTGAGGAGCATGCAAAGTTACTAAAAGATCTTTATAAGCAGTATAGTCCGTACTTTGACGCAGTAAGACCAACCATGTACCTTGGAGACATTTCATCAAAAAATATTATGATTGATCATGGTAAGTATGTGGGAGTTGTAGATCTTGATGGCATGACTCAGGGTGATCCATTAGAGGCAATGGGGCGTATCAAAGCCAGTTGGCCAGGGACAAGATATGGCGAGTTGTACATAAATGCCCTTATGGATATACAACATCTAGATGTTACTCAGCGAAGGATGATATTGGTGTATTCATTGTTAAATCGTATTGCATGGTCTTGTGAAAATGGAGTTGCGTATAATGAAAACACAACAGGTATAGTGGAGAAAGAAAGACTGAGTTTGGATCGGGAGGCTATAGAGGTACTTTGGAATGAGTATAGAAAGGACTCTACTTTTTAAAGGGTGTGCTGAGCATTGAGGTGACAGACTGTGCATGTTCTAGGCCCCGAATGCCAACGACAATTCTTTGAGGGTCTTTTACCATAGAAAACGTACCAAACACCCTATCCCAAAATGAGAATAAGCTCGAGTAATTGGAGTTGGTTTCTCTGATGATATTTGAATGATGCACCTTGTGCATTAGGGGAGAGGTGAGCAACAGGCTATACAAATAGTCTAGTCGTTCTCCCATTGAGACATTCGCATGATGAAAGAGCACATTTGCAGTGAAAGCCACTTCATAGATCATAATAAACTGTATTTCCAGACCTAGCAAAAAAATTACTATACATTTGAGTATAAAACTTATCAGATGCTCTCCAATATGAAACCTGCCACCAGTGGTGACGTCCATCATGGTATCGGAATGGTGTACTTTGTGAAACCTCCAGAGAAATGGCACATTATGAGCAAGAACATGCCAAGTGTATGTAAAACCATCTAAAATGAGTATCGTAAGAACTAGCTCAAGGATCCAAGGTAACTCGGAGTGATAAAGGACACCCCAGGAGTTGTTTGTGGACCATGTGAGTAGGATGGAAAAGAGAGTGGCGGTAAGTAGTATGTTAAAAAGAGTAAGCAGTCCATTTTGAAGAGCGTGGCGATGTTTCCCTTTCCATGTTGTCATGTAGGGAAAGATGAGCTCTAGAATGTAGAGGAGGAGTACTATCACGATACTGATAGTTGTTTTGCTGATGTGATCCATAATCAACAGAGGGAGATGATATTGCTAGTATACATAGTTATGGGTCTAACGTCTAAATTCAAAAGATTAGCATGTTGGAGAGAGTATGAACCACCAACTTTTCCCAGTAATACATGTATTCACACATGGCTCAGCCATCCGAAGTAAACGTGGAATAGAAAGTAGGTAGCAGCATCACAAAAAAGTGATCTTTAGAAAAAGATACTCTCATGCGAAGAATGGTCGGGGAGACAAGACTCGAACTTGCAGCCCCACGCTCCCAAAGCGTGTGCGCTACCAATTGCGCTACTCCCCGATAACCAACCATACACATACTATTCATAAGCCCCAGATGTGCAAGGTTTTCTTGTCTTTTATTGGTAAGGACGTATGCTTAATAGGTAGAATCTGTGTCATCATCTTGAAACTAGTCTAGGGTTTCATGAATGCCACGATCAGTTTTTAGCTTACCATTTTCAGACCAACAATGACTATTCAGTTTTACTCCACAGATAAAAAGAGACTTGTAGAATACAAGCCAAGACAATATATGAAGACCGCACTATATACATGTGGACCAACAGTATACTCAACTCCACACATTGGGAACTTTCGTACCTATATTACTTGGGATTTTCTTGTACGTTTTTTACGATTTAAGGGATATGAGGTCAATCATGTGATGAATATCACTGATGTTGGCCACCTCACTGATGATGAAGTCCTTGATAGTGGGGGAGAGGATAAGATGGAAAAGGCTTCTAAAAAGGAAAGCATCACGGTATGGGATGTTGCTAAAAAGTACGAGAAGGAGTTTTTTAAAATATCAGAAGCACTTCATATTGCTAGGCCTAATACTGTGTGTAGAGCAACAGAGCATATTGAGGACATGATTACGATGGTTAATGTATTGATAGAAAAAGGACATGCCTACGTGACTCCATCTGGTGTGTACTTTGACATTAGTAGTTTCGAAGAGTATGGAGCACTGTCAGGAAATAAGCTAGATGCCCTAGAGGCAGGAGCTAGTGGGAGAGTAGAGGACCTAGGAGATAAAAGATCAGCTCATGATTTTGCATTGTGGGTGACTGGAAAAGAACAGGCAATGATGTGGGATAGCCCATGGGGGAAAGGTTTCCCTGGGTGGCATGTTGAGTGTTCTGCTATGTCACAAAAGTACCTTGGTGAAGAGCTGGATATCCATACTGGAGGTACAGACAATATCTTTCCACATCACGAGTGTGAGATAGCTCAGAGTGAGTGTGCCACTGGACATGAACCATTTTCTAGATACTGGCTTCATACTGGTTTGATGACTATTGAAGGAGAGAAAATGTCGAAGAGCAAGGGTAATGCTTGGAATCTGAAAGATATTCAGGAGATGGGGTATGATAGTAGAACAGTTCGTTACACGTTGCTCAAGTCTCACTATAGAAGTAGTGCAGATATTTCCAAGCAGTCCTTTGCAGAGAGTAAGAAAAATCTTCAGAGTATAGATCGGTTTGTACATCGACTGCGACACTGTGAGGTAGAGGGAGAAGTGAGCAATGAGGTTTCTTCAAGCCTCAATAGTCTCCTACAAGGAGTGATTGGTGCACTCGCTGAGGATCTAGCCACACCAGTGGCATTGGGGTACTTATTTGAGTTTATTAATAAGGCAAACGCTGCGATTGATATGGGAGTAATCACCACCAAAGAAGCGCAAGCCACACTAAGGCTACTCATAACATTTGATGAGATCTTTCAGTGTTTGCTGGGGGGTGGGCAGGGCGATGACATCCCAGCTGCAGTTGTGGATCTTGCAGAGCAGCGAATGGCAGCAAAACATGCAAAAGACTATGCTGCTTCTGATGGATTGAGGGATCAGATCAAGGCAGAGGGTTATGATGTTGAGGATACTTCGGAGGGGTATCGGGTGGTTAAGAGGTAAAGAATTGAGATGATAATACAAAAACCATCAAAAAAGGAGCCAAAGGCTCCTTTTTTGATATTCTAGTTATTGTAGGTGATTATTTCACTGCAGCTACGATCTTCCCAAATGCTTCTGGGTGATGGATAGCAATTTCTGAAAGCATTTTTCTATTGATGATAATGCTCTTTTCAGTCATGGCTCCAATAAACCGACTATACTTCATATCATGAGCTCTCAATGCAGCATTGATACGGATGATCCATAGACCTCTAAAGTCTCTCTTCTTTTGCTTACGTCCAACGTATGCGTGCATACCAGCCTTCATCACTGCTTCCTTTGCTCTTCTAAATGAAGTTCTTCGGATATTTCTGTATCCTTTTGCAAGCTTTAAAATCTTCTTGTGTCTTCTCTTTGTAGTTACTCCACCTGTTACGCGAGCCATAATAAATATTCTTTAATAGATATAGTGCAAATATACTGACTTACCCTGCATAGGGTAGTAGCTTTTTCAATCTTCTTTTTAGTGTTTTTGAAACAAGGATCCCATTGAGACCTCTCTTTTTTGATTTTTTACTCTTATTTACTAGGAGATGTCTTTTTCCAGCCTTTTGAAACATGGCTTTTCCAGTGCCCGTAAATCGTATACGTTTCTTTGTTCCACTGTGTGTCTTTAACTTCATTTCGTACGTTTTCTTATATAAAGTAGCCTTACTTTGGTCTTATAACTGTCAAAATAGTATTGCCAGCCATTTTTGGAGGCCTATCCACTGTAGCGATATCTTCTAATTTAGCAACAAATTTTTTGACTTTCTCTAGTGCGTCATTGCGATAGATCAACTCACGTCCTCGACCTCGTACTTGTATCTTTACAATATTTCCCTTTTCTAGGAACTTACGAGCACTTTTTTCTTTTATTTCTAGATCATG
>JBBKXV010000012.1:0-1185 GCA_037969665.1 Candidatus Altimarinota bacterium | reverse complement strand
TTCCATATAGACACAGGGCCTGTGTTGCCAATAAAAACAATGTTCCTTGGGAAATACTCTCAAGCTGCACTACATTTCTTTCAATCTCTGCAACAAAGGGATACCGTTTTTCTACCTCTTGAAGTCTTTCTCTTAATTGCTCTATTTTCTCTTCACCCTTATCTCTCACTACTGCAATACAATCTAGATCAGAAATACTATCCACCACAGTAGCCTTTGCAGCAGAACCACGAAGGTAAAAAGAGAGTAACTCCTCACCAAACACCTCTTGATACACACGTATTGTCGCCTCCACTACCTCAAGCCAGTGAGGTGGCAGATCACAGAGTGAGCATGTATTTTGTATACACCCCTTATCGTCCACGGTCATGTATCCTCCAATTGGCATTATTTTCATCACTATTGTATCAATATAATCTTCTACACACTATCATCACCTCTCCTAATACTCTATGTAGATTAGATCTTTCATGCTATGCTATGTCCACAATATCGTAACATCATCCGACATGGAGCCACGAGATAGCACAGGTAAACTCATAGAAATCGGGCATACTCTCATGCCAATAAAAAATATCAGCGTTAAAAAAAGTCCTATCACACTAAAAACAGGTGATAAACTCAAAGTATACCGCATAGAGTCAGATACCGTCGTCTGGGGAAAGCATAAAAAGTATGGTCAGATTGGTCTCGAAGTACAATACTTTAAAAACGTCGGGTAACCTTATTTATCATTATATCACTATATATGTTTCATCTTCACGGACTCTTTATGTTTGTTGCCTTTCTAGGACTTGTGCTCTTTGTCTGCTATGCTTGTAAGTATTTCTCTCAAAAAAAGCTACTTGCGTGGACTACCACACTCCTACTTATTGGTTTTCTAGGTGGACTCATTACCATGGGATTGCGCATGTATTGGCATGGTGGACAAGATTTTCCTCGCTCAGCTAGTGGATACATGATGGGCGAACGGTCTCACCATGATATGATGAGATATGGTGAGTTTGGGGAAAGTAAATAACCACCGCCATCTCCATCACAACGCAGACATAAGGAACGTCACTATATCTTTCCTATGTCTGCTATTTTTTTGCGCTCACCTTTTGTGGGCACAACGGTGGCATATACGAGTACCAGGAGGACTAGTTGAATACACAACTGATCATCCATCCACTGCAGATACCG
>JBBKXV010000011.1:0-2184 GCA_037969665.1 Candidatus Altimarinota bacterium | reverse complement strand
AACTAAGCTTGAAGCGTTGTTGGTTTTGGGTCAAAGTAGTCAGTGTTGCGTTGTAGAATCTCTTTAATCATCTTGAGTGCCTCCTGACGTTTTTCCTTCCAGTGGGCTGGTTCATCAGTGTATAGGTCGATATTCTCATCAGTGAGGTATCTTGAAATAGTCAGGTAGAGCTGTAGTAAAAAGTAAAATTTAGTCAAACGCTCCGCGTGTTCAATAAATCCTACCTCCAACGTATCCAGTATCTTATTGACCTGTTTTTGCGGTGGCATATGTCTTATTGTCTCGAGGTTGTGGTACCGATCATCGTATTTGACCCGTAGTGCATTTTCATCTCTTGATGCATTGATAAACTGGAGGGCAGACTGCTCGCGGTGTGTGAGAAGATCCTCTGATTTCCAGGATTCCCAACTGGGGTGGTTTGTTAGTTTTTCTACTATATGTTGCACCTTACTTCCAAAGGAGGAGTTGATATCAGAAAAAGTGGTGTTTGTATCCTCTACGGTATCATGGAGCAGGGCTGCAATGATGGGTGATTGTCTAAATCCTTTTCCATCTTGCTTTTGTTGGTAGATCTCATTGAGTGCAACAAAGAGCGGGTGGTGAATGTAGGGTTCTCCAGACTTTCGCTTTTGATGAGCATGTTTCGTTGCCGCAAATTTATAAGCATCCATCACCTCTTTGACCAGAGCTAAAAACTCTACCTGTGACTGTAGGTCAAGGTTTTTCTTCATTTTGGCCTCCTTCATCACATGCTCAATCAGAACATCAGTATCTGTGATACCATGTTCTTTTTTTATAGTAAGTAATGATGTTTCTAGAAAATCTAGAAACTCTCTGTCAAAGCTATTGGTCATGATGGTAGGGTAAAGCTTCCTTGTCGGATAATCGTAGGATGATCACCCCTCATATCTATAATAGTGGAAGGAGCGATTTTCTGCAAGGAGCCCGCAAGTAGAGTGATGGGTACTGGTTCCGTAATGGTGGACAGAAAAGAGTACACTTCACCTTCTGTATAGCTTTCTGGTGCACCTTTGAGGTTAGCAGAGGTGGTAAGTATAGGGTGACCTAGGGATTGGATCATGCGACGAAGCACTAGTTGTTTTGGTATTCGTACAGAAATAGTACCATGTTGATGTAAGGAACCATGAAGAGTATGGTCACGAAGAGGAAGGAGGTAGGTCACTCGTTCCGCTCCATATGTTGCAATACACTCTAGGGCCTTTTTTGAAGGAGCTGCTACCCGTAAGAGCATAGGGATATCTGAGACAAGAATACTTGAGGGCTTGGAAAGCTCCCTTTGCTTTATGCTGTAGATCCTCTCAATGGCACCATGGTGCAAGACTGAGCATGCTAATCCATAGCAGGTGTCAGAGGGATGTACCATGACCGTCCCATCTTGTAACGCCTTTCTCAACTGTGCTCTTCCCTGCCTATTCCCAAGATAGGAATAGTACCGTGCAATCACACTCATGATATATTGTTCCTATATAAACGGTTGTTGCGGTACAGCATACCTTTTGTTTGGCTCATACTATTTATGAAACTTACTATGGACCTCTTTGAGATGCTTATGAGTAATATTGGTATATATCTGCGTGGTGGTTATGCTAGCATGTCCAAGCATTTCCTGCACAGAGCGAATATCCGCACCGTTGATGAGTAGCTCTGTGGCAAAGGAATGCCGCAGTACGTGGGGAGTGACTTTTTTCATAATACCAGCAAAGTCAGCATACTGCCTTACGATGGTTTCCACAGATACAGTACTAATTCTTCTCTTTTCTCCATCTAAGATATCTTTACTACTTCTTCTAGAATAGTTTAAAAAGAGTGGGTCAAAACTATCTGTTCGTTGGCTAAGGTAGCTTTTGATATGTCCTGCGGCGCGTTCTGATAAAAAGACAATACGTACTTTGCCCCCTTTTCCTCGAACACGAAACTCACCTCGCTCTAAGTTAATGTCTGACTTATTTAGTGAGGTGAGCTCGCTGACACGAAGACCTGTGGAGTAAAGCATTTCTAAGATAGAGCGATCTCGCAGGGCTCTCAGTGAAAGATCATATATGCTTTTATGTTTATTTTTAATCGATTTACTTTGGTTGATATGCTCCGATTTGGTGATTTTCATCTCATCCACAGCGCGAAAGAGCTCCTCCAATTCTTCTCTGGTGAGGTACTCTACTTCTC
>JBBKXV010000010.1:0-1917 GCA_037969665.1 Candidatus Altimarinota bacterium | reverse complement strand
GCGCTGATGTGAGAGTGCCTCGATGCGTTGTGCGAAGTCATGTGGCAGCTCTTGCGATTCGTTGAGGTGCTCTGATGCTTTATTTGTAGTCTCAATGGAGTTGATGTCCTCTTGGTCTTCGTGGTTTGGGAGGTGGTTCATGGGGTTGGGGTTATTTGTTTTATGTTGTTCTTATTATTATAGCATACAAGGTTGTATGAGTTGCAGTTTTTACCTCTCTTTTTGGAGATGTAAACAAAGTGTGGGGGTTTGTTTCTTTCTCGGGTGAGATGTAAACAAACTTTGTACTTTTGTTTTTCTTTTATGGTGGAGGTGTTGTTTCATTTGCAATAGGTAGGTTTAATGTAACTGAATTCCGTTACATTGAAATGTGCTTCATTTCAGACGCTAATGTTACTCCACAGTGTGCTTAGTATTCTATTAAAGTAGGCCTGTCTAAAAAGGGGAAACCCCATTACACGAGAGATTCAACAGTGGGGACGTTGACATTATGCAGCTTGTGTTTACTACTCATTGCCCAATAATTTGCTTAAAGAAGGGTACCCAATTTCTTTAAGGTAGTTGCCTAATTTTTTATCATTTGGCACTCCAAAATCTTTTCCATACATCTTTTCTATGGTTTCCATTTGCGTCACCTTTCTTGTTTTCTTGGGTGGCTCAAGTTTAGTTTTGCTCATAGTGCATGGGGTTATTCTCACTAGACTATATAGAAAAAGATATCAGCAGGCAAATTTCTAGCAGGTTTCTTGTTGATACTTCTCTACAACACCACAATCCCCTCCCTAGAACTACGAGACTTCCCTATAGCCTTCCAAATACTATCAACCCCCACAAAGCGTAAATACGCCGTATCTAATCCACCATTCAGCTTCTCACGTCCTTTAAAGATACCCACAAGCTTACCATCTAGATACACCCCTGCACCAGAGACTCCTCCCATATAGCGCCCAAAATCAGCTGGTGCATTGGCTAGGAGTTGATCAGTGCTAGCATCATATACCGTGGGCTTGATGTCATACACAAAATACTTCCCTGAAGTAGTATCATCAGCACAACCATAGCGGTAAAAGTAGAGCTTGAGATCCTTCCCTACAAGCTCACTGCTTTGTATACTTGGATGTACCTCACTCTCATAGACCTCAGAAGTATCTACCTTTTCCATATTGAGCATATCTTTTCCAACTATAGCTATATCAGAGGTATATAAGCTATCGTCATCCACAAACCCGTGAGCAGAAGATATGATAGCGGGTACCCCATCTATAGAAATCAAACTACCAGTGAGACTACTATAGTTTACGCTAAAAGACTGGCCCGTGTACTCAGAACGATCTCCATGGTTTATATCGTAGACGAGTTCTGACAACACCCTAGAAAACGAATGTACAGTGGGAATGCCAGGAAAAAGAGAGAAATTAGCCCCTTCAAAAAACTGCCTTTCTTTCGCTGTTGCTGCTTTGTACTCCTGTGAATCAGCCCCATATTTGATGAGAGCAGGTACGGCGCTCGTGTACTCTTTGTCAGATGCAGGCTTTATCTTTGGTATAGAGAGAGATAGCTCAGGAAACACTCCTCCAAAAACCTCAAGATCGGAGCTTGTCAGCTCCCTCAGATATGCTAAGTCCTCTGAAGCATACGAAGGCTTTGGACGTACCGTAAACTCACAGTCATCAGTGGAAGTAGAAACTAGAGGCTTTCCACGAAGATATGCTGTATCAGTGATGAGATGATGATACCAGTTCAGAAGTGTGGCAGGCAATTGCACAGGAGCTTCAACAGCCTCTACCTTTGTGGGAAGAGAAGGGGAGAGTATACTCCCTTGTATCTCTGGAGTAGGCGCGCATGCCGCGAGGGATGAGATGGCTCCTGCTATGATTGTTTTTTTGAGTGACATGGATTGTTATGTATTGTGTGATC
>JBBKXV010000009.1:0-4367 GCA_037969665.1 Candidatus Altimarinota bacterium | reverse complement strand
ATTCCGTACATACAAACTAGTGAGGATCTCGTTGTGGAGGCAGAGGTTGATCTCAATACCTACTTTAAAGAAAAGTATAAGGATGTTGTTATACCAAAAACAGGGACAAAGCTTTATGTTGAAAATGATGTATTTTCCGTATCCTTTGCACTACTAGACATGCAAGGTAAAGAAATTCGTCGCGAAGATACTCCATTTTTTACGGATAGTATTTATAATGAAAACTATAATGTACCGTATATTCAAAAAGTATCTCGGACTATCAAGGGATTGCCAAAGGGAGAGTACCAGCTTATCACTAGGCTATTGCATGTCTTTACAAAAGATGCAGGCATCGCAAAAGAGATTGTTTGGCAGTCAAAGCTAACCCATATTGGAATAGGAGACGTTGCTCTTATCCTTGGTAATGAATACAAAACATATAATCAGGCTGAGGCCATTGTCGCAGATATCACAGATACGAGAGATATTAGAAAGGTCGATAACACCTTTATAGATGGTACTGGGCGAAATATAGCATGGCATCGAAAGGAGTGTGAGATATCAACAGCTTGTGAGCAGCAGGGTTGGCATAAAGACTTTCAAGTTGACCTTGGAGGTAAGCTAACATCACAGTTAGGATACCCCGTCATGGTGATCAACGAACTCATACCAACTCAGGGGCTCCAACTCACGGAGCTCATAGCCAGCATTACTAGCAACAAATATCTTGAGCGGCGTTTACAGACATTACACCCCTCTATTCTTCTCATACAAGATAATGGAGTGAAAGAAAAGGAGTTACTTGATGAGGGGACATTGACCCTTACGGATATTGAAGATGAGCTAGAAAAGGTACAGCAAACTTTAGTAGAGCAGTTTGGAAGTATACCTGTATTTATCGCAACTCCTTTTCAAACTGGGCATACTAACTCTGACTCTTTTGCTGGTATTATTCGAGCTTTTACTACCAATAAACGAACCAGCCTCCTTCCTGGAGCAAATCTATACCCAATTAGCAGGGATGGTGATCAGGAGGAGTTGCAGCTTGCGGTGACAGAAGCCTGGCAAGAGGAGTTACTCAAGTATCTCAAACCATAATTTTTTCTGGTGCTTTTGGGGATATCTACTATGCTATTGTTGATTTATCCTCAAGAGACATTGTGACCAGAAGAAAGCTAGAACGATTTGCAGATATCACAGCATGGGATCATGTCCTCGAGCCAAGGAATACGGAGTACAACATCCTTGACTTCATCGATTTTTCAAAACCACTCATCGTAGAGCTCGCATGTGGACAAGGTGCATATACCGTTAGCCTAGCCAAAGCATATCCTGATCACACCTGCGTTGGGATAGATATCAAGGGAAATCGCATATGGTTTGGTGCGAAGCAAGCCTTAGATGAATCACTGGAAAATGTAAGGTTTATCCGTACGGATATTGAGTCCTTGACTGCGGTGCTGCCACGGCACTGTATTGATGAACTCTGGATTACTTTTCCTGACCCTCATCTGAGAGGAAGTAGAGCAAAAAAACGTCTCACCTCACCAAGGTTTTTATCCATGTATAAAGAGTTATTAAAGCCCGAGGGGAGCATTCACTTAAAAACAGACTCACCAACACTGTATTATTACACTCACGAGGTCAGCATTCCGAGTCAAAGTGATTTCGTGATTACAAAAAGCCTCTGGGATGTGTATCATCAACCAGAGGCTCCTAGTATCTTGACTTCTATCCAGACTCCATATGAGGTGGATCACCTTGCTAAGGGGAGAAAGGTATATTGGGTGGAGATGAGGTCTAAGAAACAATCTTATCAATAATTGAATCGATAGGATGATCATCTTGCCATCTCTTAAAGTCAATGAGATTATTAGGTTTCAACTCCTTTGCAATTTCACTTTCAAGCTTTCTGGCTAGCTGTTTTTCAACAAGGTGTTTTCCGCTCGCCTTTGCTCCAGCAATCATCTCCCTCGAGGACTTTAACAGAGATCTATACAAGCCAAGTAGTTCAGATTGTGATAGATCCTTACTAACACTCTGTGGTAGGGACCTCAATGAGTTTGCAATCTGCTGACCAAGCTCACCATTCTTTTGTGATGCAGTCTTAAGTACACTATCCAACCTGCTAACCTTTGCTGCTACCTTAAACTCCTCCTTGCTGGTTTGGATCATAAAGTCTTTTGGTAAGCTGGTCGCTGTGCCAAGGCTTGGATCTATTGGGACCATTTTTCCATTTATCTTTCTAAATACTATCTTGGATGCAATATCCTTCCCTTCTGACTGGTAAATTATCTTTGTTGCAATTTCATCCCCTTCATTTTTCAGTGTTTTTCCTAATAAATCTCCAAATGCATCTCTTCCTGAACTATTCACCTTCATAAATATCTGTCCTGAAGGTTTTGCGGTGATATCTACACCCTTCTTGCGTAAAGTCGCAATATTTGTATTCAACGCATATTCGGCACCAGTGCTTACAGGAGCATTCACACTTACTTGCTGAGCACTATTGAGAGGCCCGTTTGTCGACACATTTATCTTTGAGTCTTTGGCTGCGCGAAATGCATTAATATCCGTTACACTTCCCCTCTCTCCACCAAGTGCACTTTTCCCAACTGATGACTTTGCCCTATAGTCTGCAATGTCAGCAACTTTAGATGCATTTTTTACGTTCGCGGCCACTTGTTGACTTTGCAACATAGTTTTTCCTAATGCATGATCAATGAGCGTTTTTTCCTGCAATTGGATGATTGCATTTTGCGGCAACGTAGTCCTTATGCCTAAGGTTGGATCAAAAGCCAGCACTTTTCCACTAGCCCCCTTTTTAAATAATACATCAGCAATAACATTCTTTCCACCTGACTGGTATGTGATCTTTGCAAGTATTTCTTCCCCTTCCTTCACTAAGGTTTGCCCTAGCACATCCTCCATAATCTTGCTTGGGTTTACCCCAGTAGTAATGTTTATATTTCCAGAGGAAAAACGTTTCACATCTATTCCCTTCTTCAGAAGGTCATCAATAGTACTTCCAACTGCATTGGTTGCCCTTGCTATTTGAGCCTCCTTTATCGCAACATGTTGATACTTTGGCAATGTCATCTTCATATCCATAGATAAGACACCCATTAGATCTTGTATCCAAGGAGCATTTTTAAACTTTTCCGGGACTTTACTCAGAAATGCTTCCCCCAATGGCTTAAGGGAGCCTATTTCCTCGGTAGCAGCCAATCTCATTCCCGAGATTGCTTTATGTAGCCACAATGATTCCCGCACAGCAGCTGGAGCCATCTTAATTGCGAGGTTACCTAGTGGTTTTACGGCGTACTTTAACCCTTTACCAAGCAGTCCCATCGGCAATAGTGTGAGGGCGACGTCAATGGCAAGCTGTTGTGCAATTTCGTTTCTCTCGGCATATGCATCTTCAGAGATCTTTTCGTACTTTTCTGCCATTCTTTGTGAGCCTGCCAAAAGAAGCTGGGAAGACTTTTTGACATACTCCTGAACCACACTCTCTTTTTCCCCATCAGATAAAAATGGTGATTTTAGTCTCGTAAATAAGCTTTGAACATACCCACGCGTGCTTGCATCAAACTCATGATGCTCTGAGGATCTTATCCAGCGTTCATAAAGCTGCTTTGATTCTTGCTCTGCCTTCACTATTTGGCCATCCAATGCTTTACTCACACTTCCAACATCCTTGGCATCTATGAGTTCTACTTTTTGGCCATTAGAAACCTCATATATCTTTCCAGTGTCTGGGTTAATTTCTACTATTCTCTGACCTACCTGTAACCTAGGCGTGGTACCATGGTGAAAAAGATGGCTAGAAGCTACGTGACGAATGATTTCCTTACTATTATTGGCAATGTCTTTTTTGACCACCTCCTGATGCTGGTCTAAGAAATGTTTTTCAGTCGCATTAAGTTCTTTTTTTTCTGTTAAGAAGTCAGCACGTTGAGCGTTAATCATCCGCTGCTTTGTGGGAAGTGTAGATGTATTGCGTTGTATAATAGCCTCCCTCTGTTTTCGGGCAGCAGGAGTCTTTTCTTTCTTTAGTGCATTGAGTTGCCTCACAGTATCATCTTGTGCATGTTTTGTCCTCACTAGTAGTTTATCTTGAGTTTTCAGCGCTTTTTGTGCTGCATTCAAACGTAACCTATATGTTTTTACTCCCTGAATATCATTGGCTGCTTGTGCCTTTTGATATGCTGCTTGCATCACCTGTGCTCGCTGTGCAGACTGCCGCCTCATTTGTAATGCAGTCTGCACAGCATTGTTTGTCTTCTCTACATGTGTTTCCACTGGCTTTGATCCCTCTACATTTGCCATAAGTTCATTGCTACAACATAAATCTCTATCATATCATTATACCATATATCTACATC
>JBBKXV010000008.1:0-2792 GCA_037969665.1 Candidatus Altimarinota bacterium | reverse complement strand
TCTTATAGAAGGTATTATTCAACATCATGTGAGGACCACAGTACTGGGATTGCTTAGTGGTAAGCAAGGCGGTGAGGCTGGTTGCGTGAGAGAGAGCATAAAACAAGATAATGATATCTTTTATGAACATCTCAAGGAGAACTGTGGTAAAGATTTATATGCTGCTGTAAAAGAGTATTTAGAAGTGGTCTCTGCTCATGGAACAGCACTGAAGTATCTTATCAGGTCCACAGCGTGCATAGAAGGATATAGAGAGGGAGCACCTATGGGTATAGTACATCTTTGATGTACATCTGGGATTCACAAACCTGTAGGGTGGTAAGTTGACGACTGCTCTTTGGTGCGCTGGTGAGGACGTGCCCATGTATAGATTATTTACATCAAGTCTTGTGTGATCTTTGTGATGAGTTGATCTAGTGACCTTCCTTCTTCAATAGAATACCTGAGCACTGTAATATGGTGTTTGCTAGCAAGAAATGCATCTCGCTTTGGGGTGAGATAACTTCTATCTTTTTGTTGGTGCGTGGCAACTTCAATGTTGTACCGTTTCCCATTGTGACCAGTTAACAAAATATTACACATAAAGCCGTCAATACAATAGCCTACGTTTAGTCTTTGTACTGTTGGTATATTGCGGAGAGATGGTGCGATTGCTTTTGAAATACCATTTGGAGTAAGATATGTATGTTTTATGTGGACATTAGAAACAATATGTTGATAGTTGTTATAGGTAGGTGAAGGTATATGTCTATGAAACACCCCATAGAGTTGCATCTCTCCCAGAACATTACCTCGTGGGTCCCTTGCCGTACAATTGGGTAACAAAGAGAAAAGCTGACGAGTATGCTTTTTTGAAACATATTGTTGATGAGGTATGATCCCATGAAGGAGGGAGCAGATATCTTCTGAAACAGGTTGTGTATCTGCATATGTTGTTTCCTGAAAAAACTTCTCTAAAAGAACATTGATAAAGTCACCAACCACAGGGTGAGCTGGAAACAGTTTACAACTATTTATACTGCAAATAACCCTAGAATTTCCAAGCGCTTGTGTTTGTTGTATGTATGGTATCAGGAGTTGCAATATGTGTATGGTATCATCCCCAAGTAGATGATGGGCGAGTCGAGAGACAAGGCTTTCAATATACATGTTTTCTATGAGACCAGCGTTGGTTTTTAGAAGGGAAGCGATATTTTTCAGGGAGAGTGTGCTGTCATTGTGCTCTTCAAGTGCACGAGTAATGAGCTTATGAAATGCGTGCCTATATATGATGTCTTGGGTAGAGTTGAGGTTGGGACGTAGACATAGTCGGTCTACCTTTTCTGAGATAAGTTTTTGTAATGTAGTAGTTTCCTGTTGGTTGAGTTGAGTCACGTTTTCTATAAGACTTTGAAAACGTTTTCGAGCTTCTTTGGGTAATGTGTGTATATCCTCTTCTCCTAAGCTCTTATGAAGTGCGTTATCAACGAGTACAAGACGCTCTATTGTACTGCTACGATAGACTTCTTTCTGTACCTTTTTATATACGGATGACATAACTGTGGGATAATTTATGCTAAAATAGCCCTATATAGTAGGATGTCAATCTTATATACTGACATTGTGCACATGATGCTTTTGCGTATGATGTTTCTACTTGAGCTGCTATTTTCTCTTACTGAGTCCTATCTTGAAAAAACCATATCGAATCTGTGTCATAGCTGATCCCATAGACGAGCAATACGCTGGTATATATGTGTATGCTAGGGGACTCATTGATGCTCTAGAGGAGGTACATGATACACGTTTTGAAATAACATATCTGCACCTCAAGGAAAACGAGTTTTTTACAGGAAAAAAAGAACTCATAGTTCCATTGCAGCGTAGTATCCCAGGCAGTGCCACGTTTAGGAAGTTCTTTTGGATTCCTTTTTTACTGAAAAAGCATAAATTTGATCTTGTTCACGATCTTTCTCATATTGCACCATTTCCTAGAAAGAATACGCCATATAAAAAAATCTTCACAGTGCATGATTTGACTCCTATTTTATTTCCAAAGTGGCATATCAAAAATAGTGTGATATTACATCGTATACTTTTTCCATGGCTTTTAAAACGTGTTGATGGGGTGATTGCCGTTTCTGAGAATACAAAAAAAGATATTCAAGAGAACTATCCTTTTGCTCCAGTACCTTATGTGACATATCTGGCACATCAAAAAATGCCAGCACCCCACAATATACCGATGATCAGTAAGAGATATATACTGGCCGTATCCACTGTGGAGCCAAGAAAAAATTATCCTACATTGATCAAGGCATTTGAGGCGCTTGTGGAAAAAGGCGTGGAAGAGGATCTCGTCATTGTGGGTAAACGAGGCTGGAACTGTGATGAGGAAGTAGCTCTTATTAATAATAGTAAAGTCGCAGGGCGCATTCATTGGCGAGGATATATTGAGGAGAGAGAGCTTGCTACATGGTATGCCCACGCGAGTGTCTTTGTCTACCCATCTTTTTATGAAGGGTTTGGGTTACCCATTGTAGAGGCCATGGAGCGGGGAGTTCCAGTGGTTGCTAGTAAGACTTCTTCAATGCAGGAGGTGGTGGGTGATGCGGGGTTACTGATTGATCCACAAGACGTTGATACCATCATAGATTCCCTTTATACTATACTTACAGACGTGACCATTCATGATGAGTATGCTAGAAAGTCACTACAGCGAGGGAAAGAATTTACTTGGGAGCGCACGGCGCAGCAGACACTAGATATCTATGAAAAAGTCATTAGAGCATAGCTACTACCTCAGACTTCTC
>JBBKXV010000007.1:0-2781 GCA_037969665.1 Candidatus Altimarinota bacterium | reverse complement strand
GGAGAAGGGGAAGTGGGTTGTGTAGCGCAGTGTAATATGAAGATATTCTATTTATCCCCCCACCCTCCTCCAAATCACCCCACTAATCCAAAGCGCCAATACATATGCCACTAGCGTACCCGTGCCAAGCAATGCCCAAGCTGCATACCCAAGCGGCACCACTCCAAAGTACTGCCCAAGAGGGGAGTAGATGAGAGTAAGCTGTAGCAAAAGAGATATGGTGATAGCCATGAGAAGCAGCTTATTGGAGTACCAAGAGAGATGTTCTTGTGAACGAATCACCCCTATGCTCACTAGCTCAAAGAGCACAAAACCAGTAAAGAGAATAGTACTCGCCACATCATGTCCCCAAGGAAGTGCAATGAGGTAGAGCCCAAGCAGCATAATAGTTTTTTGTACACCAATAGCCACAATACTCCAAATGAGAGGCTTATTGATCAAGGGCTCACCGCGAGATCGTACCGGCCGTGACATGATATCTGCGGGCGCGGGATCTGCTCCAAGTGCAAGTGCTGGAAGTCCATCAGTGAGAAGATTGATCCATAGGAGTTGAGCAGGTATCAGGAGGGGCTCGCTCAGCGTAAACAACAAGGTACCAATAAAAATAGTAAGCACCTCCGCGAGATTGGTAATAAACAGGTAGTTGATAAACTTTCTAATATTGCCAAAGATGCGACGCCCCTCCTTGATGGCATCTACGATGGTGGCAAAATTATCATCAAGCAGCATGATATCACTAGCTTGCTTAGCTACCTCTGTCCCTCGGATACCCATGGAAAGCCCTACATCTGCTTTTTTAAGTGCTAGAGCGTCATTGACCCCATCACCCGTCATAGCAACGCGTTGAGTCTTTTTTAACAGAGAAAGAATACGCAGCTTGTGGGCAGGAGAGACTCGGGCAAAGATATGTATTCCCTGATCGATATGATGCTGTAACTGCTCATCACTCAGCCCATCAACCTCTGCTCCAGTCCGTGCTCCTGTGGATGTAAGTCCTACATCTGCAGCAATAGCCTCTGCGGTGACAGGGTTATCTCCAGTGAGCATCATCACCTTGATACCTGCTGTATAACACTTGGCAATAGCGTCCTTGACCTCTGGCCGTGCAGGATCAATCATAGCTTGTAACCCAAGCCAAAGGAGGTCTTTTTCTTCCCTATTACCATCTACCACCTTTTGCGCGCACCCCAATACTCGCATGCCTTGAGCTGCCAGCTCGGTATTGTGTTGCAAAAGCTCAAGCCTTCGCTGACCCGTGAGTTTCTTTTCTACTCCATCGATCAGCTCAACACTACAATGCTGGAGGACTACCTCAGGAGCCCCCTTGGTAAACATATGCTCTTGCTCCTTATGCATATACAGTTTACTCATCATTTTTCTATCTGATGAAAAAGGAAGCTCATCCGTGGGGGTATATGATTTGAGAAGCCCACTAGGGGTAATTTGAAACCTCCTTGCCGCCACCAAGAGGGCAACCTCTGTCGGGTCGCCAGTATACCCTTCGCCCTTTTCCTCAGCGTTGGTACAGAGCACTCCGCAGGTAAGTAGGGCACTGATCTCAGGAGTAGTTGCTTTTTGAATAGACAGTTTTTTATTGTGCACAAAAAAGGTAGTCACCGTCATATCATTTTCAGTGATGGTACCTGTTTTATCCGTACAAATCATGCTGATGTCTCCGATGGACTCCGTGACAGAAAGTTTACGAATGAGCGCATTCTTTTTACTCATTGAGGTAGCACCCACGGTAAGCGTAAGTGCAACAATAGCAGGAAGCCCCTCTGGAATAGCAGCTACAGCTAAGGAGATAGAAAGAAGAAAGGCAGTGTACATGTCATACTTAAAGAGACTCACTATAGTGACTATCAGTACAAGCCCCATGGTGGCCCAGACTACCTTTTTACTAAACTGAGTCATATCTTGTTCAAAGGGGCTTTGCTCTTCCTTCATCTGATCGAGAGTGGAGGCGATGTTGCCTATGGTGGTCTGCATCCCAGTACTACGTACTGTCATGGTAGCATTCCCAGAAAGTACTTGCGTACTCATGCAGACAGAGTCTCCCTCCTTTCTTTCCACGGGTAGTGACTCCCCTGTGAGTGAGGATTCATCTACTTGTAAGCTATGTGCATTGGTAAGCATTCCATCTGCAGGTACTATATCTCCTTCAGTTAAAAGGACCACATCCCCGGGCACAACAAGGTGACTTTTTATGACTTGTTTTGTCCCATCACGCATGACAGTGGACTCAGGAGATGCCATCTTTTGCAGTGCTTCCACGGATTGTTCTGCCTTGTATTCTTGGTAAAAACCTAGTACTCCTGATATGAAAACAATACATAAAATCAAAGAGGCATCTACAACATGTGGCTCCTGGTCAGGAAGATAGCCAATACCAAGAGAAATAAGGGCAGCTCCAATAAGAAGTAGAATAAGAGGAGAGGTAAATTGCTTGAGAAAGAGCAACAGTGCATTTGCCTTTTTTAATCTACGTAGTTCATTTGCTCCATATTGTTTTAGCAAAGCTTGTGCTTGCATTGATGTTAGCCCTATCATGGTATGATATGTGTTGAAATGAGTTAGTTATATCATACCATATTGAGCGAAAATTGATTGTATTTACTCTGTGGTTTTTCCATCAAAGTGCTCCTCAGTTTCGCTGGCTTTTGTTGGGTGGATTGTGCCATCTTTGTGCTCTGGTGGAGAATAAACAGAGTAGAGCTTGAGGGGCTCTGAACCAGTATTGGTTACATTGTGCTTTGTACCTCGTGGGATGACGATGGCATC
>JBBKXV010000006.1:0-1013 GCA_037969665.1 Candidatus Altimarinota bacterium | reverse complement strand
CGTGGGCAGTATGTGGTCAATAGAGGGTGCCTCGAGTTTCTTGAGCATAAGGATGGGGAGATTATAACGCTACCCACTGACTTTGATCACTTTGAAATGGAGCAATTTAAGGTGCTTGTAGAAAAGGTATTCCAGCGTATCAAACAGCAAAAATTTCCTGATACTACAAAGTACCCAGAGACCTTCAAGGGTATTGAGCAGTTCACAGACGACATCCTCAATGAGGATATTGCCTAAATATCGTCTAAGACACTGTCTAACAGTGCTCTGATACCGCTGACCATAAAAAGTAAATATGCTGCCTTAGGTGTGCCACCAGCTATAGCCGTGTCCATATCACTAAATATATCTGAGATAACCCCCTTAAGAGTTGTAAGCTCACTTTGCACTGTACTCATGACATGTGCTGTCATGGTCGAAAGTACATCAAAAGAGTTGTCATGAGAGTCTGGATGTTCAGAGATACTTAATTGAAACCTACTCACCAATAGCTCGATATCACTAAAAAGTCTTTCAAAGCTTGGAGCATCGTACCCTCCCTCCAGAAGTTGAGCTGCTTGCACTTGTGTAAGTAAGGAAATACATTCTTTAAAAAGTGCATGTAGGTCTTGTAAATCCATAACTGCAGAACGTAACCTTAGCTTCTGCTCTTGGAGTGCAGCATCTGAGAAAAGTGTGCGCCGTTCTTGGATAAGTTTAAATATCTCCATTTGCTGAGCAGCTAGTCCCTCTTTAATATCCTCCAACTTTGATTCTCCACATGCTAATATCCCCATGACGACACTTAAATCCACTAATGATTCGCTACTTTCTTCATGCATCTTGATATGAGCAAACTTTGGTGCAGTCTCCTCCTTATAGCTTTCTCTTTCCAACCTTCGGTCTTGTATGCTCATATTGAGTTTTAAGATGGAAACATGTAACTATATACCTTTTAAACTAGAAGCTCAAAAATTCAAGTATTCTTTTCCTGCTCTTTGATTTGAGAAGCAAACAAGAGTTCGGGTATACTG
>JBBKXV010000005.1:0-1199 GCA_037969665.1 Candidatus Altimarinota bacterium | reverse complement strand
TCAAACCGAAAGGTCTCGGGAATGTATACTAATTCACTTGCTAGAGAGGTCTCACCCTGTAGCACTGCAGAAAAGTCGCCATCTGATGCAGCAGCATCATTCTTTCTTGCAAAAAAGTGCTTCATATTCCATGCGTTACCCTTTCCTCCTCCTCCTATCATCTGAAAGTACCATGGGCCTTGCGGAGTTGCGGAGGCGACATTTGAAGTCACATCAAAATTTGCTGCTCCTTCTCCAATTGCACGCATTCTGGTGTCATTATAAAAGACCTTTAATCGTGTTAGACCCAGTTGAATTTCACTATCTACAGGACTGCCACCACCAATCGCACCTCCTTGGGGTGCAAGATATACATGTGTGAATCCTGGAGTATACCAGCCAAAAAAATCTGTTCCCAAGGCACCGACGCGGTGCAGACCTAATCGCACGTATGCCCCACTCCACTCATACCCAATGCTCGTAACATCTACCAAAGACTCTACAATGATATCATTTTCAAAGAACTCTTTTTGCGTCTTGATCACATCTGAGTACCCTGGGCCACCTGCTGCATAAGCATTATATGCAGATGATTCCGCTTCCATATGCAGGTGATCTCCATCTGTAGTAAAGCCACCAGTTGATATCCTTTGAGCTAAGGTCCAACTACTTCCATCATACTGGCTTCGATCAAAGTCATCAAAAAAGATAAAGGTATCATAACCATTACTTCCCTGCTCCACAGTAGCATTACCGTAGTGCATAAATACTTTGCTCGTACCTCTACTCCTTGTACGAACCCAGAGCGTTGAGCTTGATCCGTTGTTCCAATCCTCTATCCAGTACGGTAGATTGTACCCCTGTTCATCAGTAAACCGGATATCATCTCCATCTGCATTTGCAAGATTTCCATAGCTAAAGGTATTATCTAGACTTACCTTGACCTGCACTCCGTCCACAGTGGTGGTGGGTGAAATGGCTACCTCTCGTTTGTAGGTAAACGTTTCCTTGGTATCGTGTCCCACCCATGCCTCAAAGGATGCCTCACCCGAAAGGTCTAGACTACCACTATCTGCTATGGTGACAGCATCATTGGTGCCATCAAAGGACAATGCATTCCCAAATACTCCTGGAACAGTACTAGGACAGTTGGTACATGTACCCGCATTATTATTTCCTGAGGCATCATCAAATGTCACTGCTCCTGCTTGTTCATCACC
>JBBKXV010000004.1:0-1516 GCA_037969665.1 Candidatus Altimarinota bacterium | reverse complement strand
TCACTTGACCGCGTGAGATGTAGTAGATAGCTGCTCGTGTAGACTTCTCTAGGTCTGTGCGATCATCGAGTGTCCAATCGTTACCAGTCTTTGCTACGACTTCCTGCCACGTACCTTGGAGGAACTGAAATGCTCCTGTTGCTGTGCTGTTTGGATTCTTTGCTTGTGGGTTGATATACCCAATTTGAGAATCTCCGCTCTCACACATTGCTACTCGTACCAGTAAATCCTCGTCTTTGAAGTTATTTGCTCGTGCAACGCTTCTGATAGTCGTCTCAGCGTCGCTGTACACCTCTGAAACCGCCTCTTGTGGCTCTTTTACCTCCTCTATGGTGTCTATACTAGGCTGATTCACTACAGGGGCGTTTTCGACCTCGATAGTAAATTCCTTAACTGTTACAAATCCCTCGAAGTCTGTCCCATATATCCCCATAGTCCATATCCCTACACTGATACCGATGAGGAACGATAATGTGACTATTCCTTTTATCTTCTTTTTTGTAAATTGTCCTTGATCGTTCCGGGGCTGTTCTTTTTTCGCTTTGTTGCGAAGACCGTCTACTATTTTTACAAACATATTTTATTTTTATTTTTTTCTAGTGCCTTAACAGAGGGGGGACACGAAGTCCCTACAATGAGCCACTTAAACATATATGAACTCATTGTTTTATGTTGCCCTCTGTGAGGACACTAGAATTGTTAATTACGTTTCACCCGTAATTCCCAGTTTATTGACTTGGTTGGTCATCCTTTATATTAGTGCATGTGTACACGGTAAGGGAGTTAAGGAGTTGACTAGTATGGTTGTTGGTCGTTTCAACAGATGTTCCAATAACGCTCCTACGTTTCCAACCGAGTTCTTACTAGTATAGTCACCTTATACAATGCTTTCCACCACTCCCTTACTATGTACACATTGTTAATTTATTCGTGAATCAATACTCTACTCCCCAGTTTCTCTCCTCCATGTCTTCACCATGCTCTTGTTCTTCTTCTCGTGTCATATATGTTTCTTTAGCTTGATTCCACTATACTCCTACTATTGCCACTTGTCAATAGGTGAGTTATCCACACCCCCCATAAACAAAACAAAAACTCCCACAAGGGGAGCTTCTGTAAGATAAGGGGATATCTCCATCAAGTGCAATATAGAGAGAGCCGACACCGCAGTGTTGAGCTTTTTCTTTTTGGCTTAATGTATTTTGATTATAACCCAGAAAGGAAAACGCTACAACAATGTATAGCGTTTTAATATGGTCTGGGTGGGCACGTATAGTCTGCCAACTTTCTAGTTATACACCCAGTTCGTTTTTCTATGCGCTTATGATTGCGCAATCGAGAATAGATCACCTCCTTGCGTAACGATTACGCACACAGAATGATGACAATTGAAACTGCCAATAACACATACAGTGCTACGTTCTGATTGTTCGAGCTGTGCTTTTTCATGTGCCCTCCGTTGGGCATGTAGATATGTCTTGCGACGTTGGTGAAGTCGTCTCTTTACGTTGCGCAC
>JBBKXV010000003.1:0-2253 GCA_037969665.1 Candidatus Altimarinota bacterium | reverse complement strand
GTTTACTGCATCCTTATCCTCCTCTGATAGCTCATCCATACCTAGGATGGCGATCACGTCTTGTAGCTCCTTATACTTTTGTAGGACCTCTTGCATTTCACGAGCCACATTATAGTGGTCTTCTCCTACCACCTCAGGCTTAAGTGCTGTTGATGTAGAGTCCAGTGGATCCACAGCAGGGTAAATCCCCTGTGCTGCAAGTCCACGATTGAGTGTCACCGTCCCATCCAAATGAGCAAATGTCGTTGCAGGGGCAGGGTCAGTCAAGTCATCAGCAGGTACATATACCGCTTGTACAGAAGTGATAGATCCCTTATTGGTAGAGGTGATACGCTCTTGAAGTGTACCCATATCCGTTGCCAATGTTGGCTGGTATCCCACAGCGGAGGGCAACCGTCCCAACAATGCAGATACCTCGGCTCCAGCCTGAGTAAATCTAAAGATATTATCAATAAACATCAAGATATCCTTTCCATCATCACGAAATTTTTCTGCCATCGTAAGACCTGTAAACGCTACACGTAGTCGCGCTCCAGGTGGCTCAGACATTTGTCCAAATACCATGGCCAACTTGTCGATTACTCCTGAATCCTTCATTTCTCCAATAAGATCGTTTCCCTCACGCGTTCGCTCTCCTACACCTGCAAATACAGAGTATCCACCATGTCCCATGGCGATATTATTGATCAACTCTTGCATGATAACCGTCTTTCCTACTCCAGCTCCACCAAAGAGACCTACCTTTCCACCCTTTGTAAATGGACAAATCAAGTCAATGACCTTGATACCTGTTTCCAATGTTTCTAGCTTACCACTTTGCTCCATAAGCTTTGGCGCATCAGCATGGATAGGCATTCTAGGGACGCTAGCTGGCAGCTCCTCACCACCATCGATGACCTTTCCAGTTACGTCAAATACTCTACCAAGTACTGCCTCTCCCACTGGTGCAGTAATTGCAGATCCCGTATCTACAACCTCCGTCCCAATAGATAATCCATCAGTAGTAGCCATAGAGACCGTTCTCACAACCCCTTCTCCGAGGTGAGCTTGTACCTCTAGTGTTACTCCATCAACTTCTAAGGCGTTATATGTTTCTGGTATATGATCTTCAAAGTAAACATCTACCACTACTCCAATAATTCTTACAATCTTTCCTGTTTTCATCTCTGATGTATATAATGATAAATAATATGTCTTAAGACACGGCTTCTGCAGCACTTACAATCTCTGCAATCTGCTGCGTAATAATTTGTTGTCTAACTTTGTTATAAACCAGCGTTTTTTGATCGATAATCTTGTCCGCAGCATCTGTTGCATTTTTCATGGCCATCATACGACTTGAGTACTCTGTAGCCTTGAGATCATACAATGTTGCTACAATAATAGCGATAAAGGTTTGTTCAAAGAGATTTTCTACCACGCTCTCCTTGGAAGGCTCAAAATAGCTATATCCGTATTCTTCAATAGTATTCTGATCTAATCCAAAGGTATCTGACATCTCTACACCAAAAGGGAGAAGAAGCTGAAGTTTTGGGTAAAATGTAAATGAATTCACATACTGTGGTGCCATTATGTATATATGCCTATATGCTCCACTATTCCAAAGATCAATGATACTACTCACCATAGGTAAAATATCCAGTGTAGTAAACTTTTCTTTTAATCCCACGTAGCTATTTACTGGGGTGATGTTGGCAATCTTTGCAAACACCTCTGCTTTTTTACCGATAGTGAGTAGATCCCTCTTTTCATCAGGTAATCCTTTCCATTGTGCAGAGGAGGTTAGTCCCTTGAATAATTGATTATTCATACTTCCACAAAGTCCTTTATCAGAAGTATAGAGAATAAATAATGTCTTTTCTCCCTCTCCAGCATAGGTAAAGGGGTGAGACAAAATTTCCTCTTGGAGTAGGTGAGACAGCATTGTGGAAAGTGTCTCAATATATGCTTTTGATTGGTCTGCGCGCTGCTGAAACTGACGCATCTTACTTGCCGCCACCAACTGCATCGCCTTCGTAATCTTTTTCATACTCCTTACTCCCTTGATTTTCTTGCGTATCTCTAATAGTGAAGCCATCTCTTATGTAATTATTTTGAGAATATTGTAACCAAAACTAGCTTAGTAGTTTGTAAAGAAGCTTTTTAATACTTCCTTCATCTGTGCCTTAATGTCATCGGTATATGCCTTTTCCTTCATACACAACTCCGTGAACTCTTTATGCTCAAGCTCTACAAATGAGAGCAGTCCTGAAA
>JBBKXV010000002.1:0-1134 GCA_037969665.1 Candidatus Altimarinota bacterium | reverse complement strand
TTGGTGGAAAAAACGGCCTCTGGAGTAGTGGCTCGCCAGCCAGTGGATCAGCCAGTACAGACTGGAATTCTTGCTATTGATGGATTGATACCAATTGGTCGTGGTCAACGTGAGTTGATTATCGGTGATCGTCAGACAGGAAAGACAGCTGTGGCCATCGACACCATCCTCAACCAAAAGGGGCAGGATATGATTTGTATTTATGTATCCATTGGACAACGAGAGTCCAGATTGGCAGGAGTACTTCGAACACTGCAAGATAAGGGAGCTATGGACTATACATTTATTGTTTCTGCATCTGCATCAGAAAGTGCAGCATTACAGTATTTGGCACCAATGTCTGGTGTTGCCATGGCAGAGTATTTTATGGATCAAGGAAAGGATGTGCTTATCGTCTATGATGACCTTTCTAAGCAGGCCGTAGCCTATAGAGAGATGTCGTTACTCCTACGAAGACCACCAGGGCGAGAGGCGTACCCTGGAGATGTGTTTTATCTTCACAGTCGACTCCTTGAGCGTGCTGCTCGAAGAAATCAGGCACATGGAGGAGGTAGTATTACAGCATTGCCTATTGTAGAGACTCACGCAGGTGATGTTTCTGCATATATCCCAACAAACGTTATTTCTATTACAGATGGTCAGATATTTTTGGAAACAGAGCTCTTTAATAAGGGTATTCGTCCAGCGGTGAACGTTGGTATCTCTGTATCAAGAGTAGGTGGATCAGCACAGACAAAGTTGATTAAAAAAGTAGCTGGTTCTGCGAAGCTCAGCTTGACGCAGTACTATGAGCTAGAGGCGTTTAGCCAATTTGCATCTGACTTGGATAGTGAAACCAAGGCACAGCTAACTCGAGGTAGACGTGTGGTAGAGGCGCTAAAGCAAAGAGAAAATAGTCCATACGCGCTTTGGCAAGAGGCTGTTGTTATCGTTGCAGCTACTGAGGGGTATCTAGACACTATTGCTGAAACTGAATGTACATTGGCTCTCTCAGGTCTACTCTCCTATGTAGAGCTTGAGCATAAGGACTTTACTGAGCTATGTATGAAGGAAAAGGCATATACAGATGAGATCAAAGCACAGATGAAAGAAATTTTAAGTAGCTTTTTTAGAACCTACTAAGCTGGGATCTAG
>JBBKXV010000001.1:0-1008 GCA_037969665.1 Candidatus Altimarinota bacterium | reverse complement strand
TATTAATCTTATTCCATAAATTAAGCTCACCTACCTCATAAATAGCTCGATACAACTGCTGCATTACCGCTAACGTCTCTTTAAAGTCCTTTTTGGTATCTTGCTCCTTATCTAGCTTTGAGTCACTACGTGGCATCGTCACCTTCATAAAGACCAGGTTACTTTGGTTACTTTTATCTAGCCATCGGTAAAAGAACTCCTTGACTACCACAAAACAAACAAACACACCCAGTGCCCATGCTATGATCTCCTGCCAGTGCTGTATCATCCAAAGAAAAAACTCTCCCATAGGTATTATTTGTTTTGTAATGCTGCCTTCCAAGTATTGTACCACACTGTTTTTCGCTGGAACAATAGGCAAACAAGAAAAATATTGTTTTGTAGGTGACCTATTCTTCTTATATTTACCATGCAACTCGTGTGTACAGAGATGACTACAATTTACTAGTTGTATTAATCGTAGTTATTTATTCCTGTCAACACTACTACCCCCACGATGACCCTCCAAAGTGATATAGTGATATGATTACATAAAAACAAAAACATCTATGGAAATGCTCAATCACCTCAGCGCAAACTGGCGATCCTCATCTACTAAGACAAAGATAGGTATTATCGCAGGTTCACTCCTAGCAATAAGCTTTATGTGGTATCTCGGTGCCAATGGTAATGGAAGCTTCTTTCAAGCAAGTTTACTTGGAGGAAAGCCAGCTCCTTTTGATGGGACCACCTACCCAGTAAAGGAAACCATCAACTGGGTAAAGCTTTCCGGATGGAACTATACTGACTTTAAAAGTGGTATGCTAGACTTTACTGCCGCAAAATGCGCTGGATTGATCATAGATATTCCAACATATGATAAGAATGTATTAAAAAACAACCCTAGTACACTCTCTTGGAGTGGAGATGACCTCAACATAAGAAATACTATCCTCACATATGTTACTGCCGATATGGGAGCATATACAGGTGGATCTGAAGCTGCGGTAGAATATGCAGGTAGTCACC